>NZ_JAMOKU010000012.1:0-130833 GCF_023656845.1 Parabacteroides sp. Y3-G-102
GTATAAAGTGTGGGGACAGAACATGATTCACGGTCTTTATGACTAATGAAAACTCGGTCTTATTCCACACTTTGATGTTGAATGTTTATGCAAATTTATAACGATAAATTATTATACAATGAATATTTTTATCCAACCCCAGCTCCCTCATTATTGTTTATGATAAATGGTACGATGGTACTAGAAGGTGACGTTCAATTCTCTTCAGGCTGTACTTTGCGCATCAATGATGGAATATTGCAACTGGGAGAAAATGTCTGTTTTTCAGGTGGATGTAAAATCTTATGTAACAATCGGATATTTATTCGAGCGTATAGCCAGTTCGCTTTCGATTGTGTTTGTTGTGATACGAACTTTCATTATATACTTCAGAAAGACGGCTTGGTAAAGGATTGTGTGGGAATTATCGAAGTGGGGAATAGGAACTGGATTGGAAATTCTACTACCCTTATGCGGGGTACTCAACTTCCCGACAATACCATTGTGGCAAGTAGGAGTTTTGTGAATAAGAGTTTTTTAGGTTACCATGATGATGGAATACTTATAGCAGGTAGTCCTGGTAAAGTGGTTCGATTAGGGGATCAGCGTGTTTTTTCCGCACAGAAAGAGATGGAAATCAGAGCTTTCTTCAAAAAAAGTAAGATGACTGAAATGTGGTTAGCTGAATCAGATTTTTTCTTTTATGAATGATGAAATGAAGCTGTAGTATATTTATTGAATAATTGTTGATCCACAAAGTAACTAAAAAGTTGTAATTCTATAAGCGATGAAAATATTGCATGTTTTATACGAATTGAAATTTTCTGGGGCTGAGATCATGTATGTTGATGCAGCCGATGAATTTAGAAGCCTTGGGTGTGAATTGTATGTTATAAATTCGGCAGAAAGGTTGGGTAAATATGCCGACATGTTTAAAGATGCAGGTTACAAAGTATATCATCTACCTTGTCCGAGTGGATTGATTACCAGATGGAGTTATTGCCAACAAATAGTCCGGTTGGTGAAAAAAGAAGGAATAGATGTCATTCATACCCATGCATCGAATATGAAATGGGATATGGCTTTGGTTGCATGTCTGGCGGGAATACGTTCTGTCTACACTTTTCATAGTTGCTTTAAGTCCAGACCTATTTCATACCTTTACCATATATGGTTAAGATGGAGTGCAAAGAATTTGTTGAGTTGTAAATTCCAAACGATATCAGATAGTGTGTACGATAATGAACGTTTATATTATCATAATGACACGATAAAAATCTATAATTGGTTTGGGAATAAACGATTCTTTCCGGCTGATAAGGCAGAGAAGCAAGCTGTTAGAAAAGAACTTGGCATCTCAAAAGATAGTTTTGTTATAATTTCCGTAGGAGGTTGTAGTGTTAATAAACGGCATCATGACATTATCAAAGCACTTCCCGATTTGCTAAAAGAAAAAAATAATCTAATGTATCTTCACCTTGGACAAGGAGATACTACCGAAGAAGAAAAAACTTTGGCAAGAAAACTTGGAGTTGAGAACAAAATTCGTTTTATGGGAAATCAAAAAGAGGTGAGAAAATTCCTTATTGTTTCTGATGTATATCTTATGACTTCACACTATGAAGGCATCTCCTTAACTACTATAGAAGCCTTGGCTTGCAAAATTCCGGCAATATTATATGATGTTCCCGGATTGCGGGATTTCAATAAAGAACAGTTGTGCTCTTTATTGATACCAGAGCAATCGACTGAGATCGTAAAAGCAATCAAAAAGCTAAGGACAAACAGCGGTGAAAAGGAAATGATAATCAAGAACGGATATGAAATGGTTATGAGAAAGTTTTTTCTGCCAACAAACGTAAGGCAAATATTCAAGTTATATCAAGGATCTTAAAATGGAACAGATAGAGGCAAACATTGCCGTATTACTGACAGTTCATGACAGGAAGAATAAAACATTGAGATGTTTGGAAAATCTTTATAAACAAGTATTGCCAAATTATTTGCGCCTCGATATTTATCTAACCGATGACGGTTGTACGGACGGAACACCGGAAGCGATTAAAAGGCAATTCCCGAAAGTTCATATTATCAAAGGTGATGGTAACTTATTTTGGAACAGAGGAATGTATAGGGCATGGGAAGAAGCTGCCAAACAAGATTATAATTTTTATCTATGGTTGAATGATGATAGCTATTTATTTGACGGTGCGTTGTTTACTTTGTTAGATAATTCTGCAAAATGCAATCATCAGGCCGTAATAGTAGCACCAATGAGGTTAAGGGAAAAAGGCGTTACTACGTATAGCGGATATGATGGTTCGCAAAAAATAACTCCTAATGGAAAGTTGCAGGAATGTGAAAAGTTTAATGGAAATTGCGTTTTGATACCACAATGTGTTTTTAAAAAGGTTGGCAATCTTGATTGGACTTATCGTCATGCCATTGGAGATATTGATTATGGATATAGGGTACGGAAAGCCGGCTTTAAGAATTATGTTGCTACTGGATATCTAGGCATTTGCGAGAGCAATCCAAAGTTGCCTGCATGGGCAAGAAAAGAGATCCCGTTCATTAGGCGGATAAAAAATCTTTATTCCCCCTTAGGGTATGCAGAACCGATACCTTTTTTCCTTTTTGAAAAAAGGCACATCGGATTTGTGACAGCCGTCAAGCATTTTATTACAATTCATATAAGAGTTTTATTTCCGCAATTATGGAAACAATAAATAAATCCATGTTTGTTTTTCAAACAGATTCGGATATTGTACGTAATGTGTATGATACCCAACACAACTATCTGATTGAGTATAATGAACAATGTAAGGATAAAACGTATTGTGCTGTCTATTTTTGCAGCAATGATCTATATTATCCAAACGTTGAAGATATTTTCAGGAAAAGGATTGTAGAGAAAAACTTCTTTGAATGGTATAATTTAAGGATAGAAAAAGCGTATAAACATATTTTTGTTCGTGATGTATTCAAGCAGTGGTATTTGTCCGGTATCAACCAAAGCATTGATTCTCCGGAAAGACTAATCGAATTTCTGAAAAATGAAACCGATGGATACCGTACTATCATGTCTGGCAGTTCAGCAGGTGGTTATGCGGCCATTTTGTATGGTTCCATCCTCAAAGTCGAAAGGGTATTTGCTTTCAATCCTCAAGTAGAATTGACATCCCTATTAACAAAGAGTAATGAAAAGACAAATCCGCTAATCTTTAGATTAAAGGATGGTCCTTATAGGAAGTATTTTGATATTGTCCCATTTATTATGCCTATGATGAATATTTATTATTTCTTTTCCAATCAATCCAGATGGGACATCGAGCAGCGGTCATATTTGGGAGACACAAAGGGAATCCATTTACTGCCATTTAGATCAACACATCATGGTATCCCTTTCTTGAAAGTGGCTCTTCCTGTCATATTAAATATGGAAGATATACAATTAAAGAAGTTTGAGAACAAAATTCAGCATCCGCTTATATTCACGATGAGACTTGTGGGATTGAGAAAAACAATCATAGGATTCTTTTCACAGGTATATGCGACATGCAGGAAAAGACGTTAAAAGATAGTTATGAATATAGCAATTGTTGGTACAGGTTATGTCGGATTGGTTTCTGGCACCTGCTTTGCGGAAATGGGTGTTCATGTCACTTGCGTGGACGTGAATCGAGAAAAAATAGAAAACTTACAGAACGGTCGGATTCCTATTTACGAACCCGGATTGGATGAAATGGTGATGCGCAATTTTCGTGAAGGAAGGTTGAGCTTTACGACCCATCTAACGTCTGTCTTGAATGATGTGGACATTGTGTTCTGTGCCGTGGGGACACCTCCCGATGAAGACGGAAGTGCCGATTTACGATATGTATTGGCAGTGGCAAAACAATTTGGTGAGAATATTCAGAAATATACCCTGCTTGTCACCAAATCAACAGTTCCTATAGGGACTGCCCAAAAAGTGAAGGCTGTTATTCAGGCAGAGCTTGATAAACGATGTGTGAATGTTCCCTTTGATGTAGCTTCCAATCCTGAATTTCTAAAAGAAGGAGCAGCCATCAAAGATTTCATGTCGCCAGACAGGGTTGTGGTAGGAGTGGAATCGAAAAGAGCCAAGGAGTTGATGAGTAAACTTTACCGTCCTTTCCTGCTGAACAATTTCCGGGTAATATTTACCGATATACCCAGTGCGGAAATGATAAAATACGCAGCAAACTCTATGCTGGCTACCCGTATCAGCTTCATGAACGATATTGCCAATTTATGCGAATTGGTGGGAGCTGATGTGAATATGGTGCGAAAGGGAATAGGTTCGGACAGCCGTATCGGAAGCAAGTTCCTTTACCCGGGTTGCGGTTATGGCGGTTCGTGTTTCCCGAAGGATGTTAAAGCTTTGATAAAGACCGCAGAGAAGCATGGATATGAAATGAAGGTGCTAAATGCGGTGGAGTCTGTGAATGAAAAGCAAAAGAGTGTACTTTTCAATAAATTGTTCAAGCATTATAAAGGGGCTTTGCAAGGGAAAAAGATTGCTGTTTGGGGACTTGCCTTCAAACCGGAAACAGACGATATGCGTGAGGCGACTTCATTGGTCACTATTGATCGGTTGCTGAGGGAAGGATGCAAAGTACGGGTGTATGATCCTGTGGCAATGGAGGAATGCCGTCGTCGTATGGGCGGGGGTGTGGAATATGCCGCAGACATGTATGATACTGTCTTGGAAGTGGATGCTTTATTGATACAGACTGAGTGGAAACAGTTCCGGCTACCCAATTGGAGCCTATTACTGAAATTGATGAACAATCCGGTCATCATTGATGGGCGGAACATTTATGACGCAGAAGAACTTCAACATTTGGGCTTTGATTATTACTGTATAGGAAGATGAATAAGTTGAAAGCATTAGTCTTTTACCAGTACCTATCTCCATGGAGGATTGATGTGTTTAATGAGATGGGTAAATATTATGACATGACCATCGCATTTACGGATGCTGACAGTGAGGGATTCACCTATAACAGGAAAGAATTGCTGGAAAAACTGGAGAATATTAAGGTCCTTTTCTTGACTAAAGGATTCAGGATTGGAAATAGGCCTGTACGTCTGGGAATTTTCAATTTAATCAAAAAAATAGATCCCGATGTCATTTTCTCCCATGAGTATTCCTATACAAGTATTTTGGTAGCCTTGTATAAGCAAATGGGGCTATTTCACTACAACTATTATCTGACAACATCTGACAACTTGAAAATGGCCGAAATATCTTCCGGATTGAAGGCTAAATCCAGGAGCTATGTATTGACCCACAGCAATGGGATTATAGTCTATGGTGATGCTGTGAAGCAATGGTATCAAAGAAGATTCCCCCGATTGCGGATAGAGGTATGTCCTAATATACAGAATCCTCAAACATTGTTGGCTTATCGCTCACAGTTTCAACCTATCCTTCAAAAATACATTCAACAATATGGTTTGGCAGGGACTTCTGTTATTCTTTACACAGGTAGGTTAGTAAAAGCAAAAGGGTTGGATTTGCTGTTAAATGCGTTTGCAAAAGCACAAATCGTAAATTATAGATTGGTCATTGTAGGTGAGGGGGAACTATCAGAAAGCTTGCAACAACAAGCAAAGCGACTTGGGCTGAAAGACAAAGTGGTTTTTGCCGGATTTCATACCGATGTCGGTTTGTATGCATGGTATGAAATAGCCAATTTTTTTATTCTGCCGAGTAGGTATGAACCCTTTGGCGCTGTTATTAATGAGTCTTTGGTTTACGGATGTCCCGTGGTGGCAAGCAAGTATATCGGTGCCACGGATTTTGTGACCAAAGGCAATGGAATGTTATTTGATCCCATGAATGAAACAGAATTCATTTACATAATAAGGCAAGCCTGTCGGAAATATTCCAATAAGCCTTTATCTAGGGCAAACTTGATGCCATGCTCTTTTGACAATTATGTATCTGCTTTTTATAATATTAATCGAAACAAGTGAAAATAGATTATCATAACATGCCGAAAGGGGCAGGTATGACAACGTTTGCCATACGCTACATAATGAACATTGTTCGAACATGGTATTTATTTCATTTGAAATATCCATGGGTGAAATACAATGGTTTCGTGAGAGTTATGGCTCACACTACTTTTGCCAGAGGCATGAAAATAAGTATTGGTCATAACGTCCAGTTTGGAGAATATTGCAATATCGCTTCTGATGTCGTATTTAAAAATAATATCTTGATAGCCGGACGTGTTTGTTTTGTCGGAAGAAATGATCATCAGTTTGATACTGTGGGTGAACTTATCTGGAATAGTTCAAGAGGGTACAATGGCATAACGATTGTTGAAGATGATGTATGGATAGGGCATAGTGCTACAATCGTGGGCGGTATCACTATCGGCAAAGGGGTGGTAATAGCGGCTGGAGCTGTAGTGACACAAGACATTCCGGACTGTGAAATTTGGGGAGGTGTCCCTGCAAAGAAAATAAAGGATCGGTTCTCGACAATTAGTGAGAAAGAACATCATCTACGATATATTAAAAGGATACAAGACAATAAAAGAAAGAATTAATATTACAATGATAATAAGCGGACTGCTTCACATAAACTTTCAGTATAATGGACTATCAAGATCTATGAATATGAAAAGATAAACATGAAAATAAAATGAGAAAAGTAGCATTAATTACTGGTATTACCGGCCAAGACGGTTCCTTCTTGGCCGAATTCCTTTTGGAGAAAGGATATGATGTACATGGCACCATTCGCCGCTCATCTGTTGATTTCAGGGAACGGATCGCGCATTTGGAAGGCCATCCCGCTTTCCATCTTCACTATGCGGATCTAGGGGATTCCACGAGTCTCTCGCAGGTGGTGAAGAGGGTAAAGCCTACGGAGATTTATAACCTCGCTGCGCAGAGCCATGTGCAAGTCTCTTTTGATTCACCGGAGTTCACGGCTGATGTGGATGCTACCGGGGTATTACGTATTCTAGAGGCGGTAAGGCAAAATGATCTTACGGGTACTTGTCGTATTTACCAAGCCTCTACTTCCGAATTATATGGGAAGGTGGAGGAGGTTCCTCAGAATGAGAAAACGCCTTTTCATCCGTATAGCCCCTATGCGGTGGCGAAGCTGTATGGTTATTGGATCGTAAAGGAGTATCGGGAGGCTTATCATATGTTTTGCTGCTCGGGTATCTTGTTTAACCATGAATCGGAACGACGGGGCGAGACTTTCGTGACTCGTAAGATCACGTTGGCTGCCGCACGTATCGCACAAGGGAAACAGGACAGGCTTTTATTGGGTAATTTATCGTCGCTTCGTGATTGGGGGTATGCCAAGGATTATGTGGAATGTATGTGGCTGATCCTTCAAAATGAGAAACCGGAGGACTTCGTGATCGCTACGGGTGAGCAACATTCCGTACGGGAGTTTTGCGAATTGGCTTTCCGTTATGTGGGCTTTGAATTGTACTGGCAAGGTGAGGAAGAAAATGAGAAGGGAATCGACCGCAAGACGGGAAAGGTGCTGGTGGAGGTATCTCCCGATTTCTATCGTCCCACCGATGTGGTTAATCTTTGGGGAGATCCATCGAAAGCGAGACGTGAGCTGGGGTGGAATCCGCGAAAGACTTCTTTTGAGCAACTGGTGAAGATAATGGTGGACGCGGATATGGCGAAGGTGGCCGTGGAACGTGCCTCTGCGCATGTTCGTACTAATTTGGCTGAGTATCTAGAGAAGGGCATCGTGAAATGATGGAGAAGAACGCTAAGATATATGTAGCCGGCCATAGAGGATTGGTCGGCTCTGCCATTTGGGAGAATCTGGAAAGAAAGGGATATGAGAATCTGGTAGGACGTACGCATAAAGAGCTGGACTTATTGGATGGCATCGCTGTCAAGCGCTTTTTTGATGAGGAACAGCCGGAGTACGTGATTCTCGCAGCCGCTCATGTAGGGGGGATTATGGCGAATAGTAAGTATAGGGCTGATTTTATCTACCGGAACTTACAGATTCAGCAGAACGTGATTGGTGAGAGCTTTCGCCATGGGGTCAAGAAATTGTTATTTTTAGGTAGCACTTGTATTTATCCACGTGATGCGGAGCAGCCGATGCGAGAGGACGCTTTGCTGACTTCTCCGCTGGAGTACACGAATGAGCCGTATGCGATCGCCAAGATCGCAGGGTTGAAAATGTGCGAGAGTTTTAATCTGCAATATGGTACGAATTATATCGCTGTGATGCCGACTAATTTATATGGCCCGAATGATAATTTTGATTTGGAACGTAGCCATGTATTGCCAGCTATGATACGGAAGATCCATTTGGGCAAGTGTTTGAATGAGGGAGATTGGCAAGGTGTTTGCCGGGATTTAGATGCCCGTCCAGTGGAGGGTATTGATGGACATTGCTCCCAAGAGGAAATTCTTTTGGTTTTGGCTCGTTATGGGATCTCTTCGGATAAGGTGGAGCTATGGGGAACTGGTAAGCCGCTTCGAGAGTTCTTATGGAGTGAGGAAATGGCAGATGCGAGCGTATATATCATGGAACATGTGGATTTTAAGGATACTTATTCGCAAGGAGATACTGATATCCGTAATTGCCATATTAATATAGGTACCGGGAAGGAGATTTCGATCGCTACTTTGGCAGATTTGATCGTGAGAACAACCGGTTATCGAGGTAAGGTAGAGTTCAATCCCACAAAACCGGATGGAACTATGCGTAAATTGACCGATGTGGCCAAACTGCATGAGTTGGGATGGCATCACCGGGTGGATATAGAGGATGGCGTGAGAAAAATGTATTATTGGTATCTAAGCGCTGTTATAAGATAAATGATTGCTTATGGATACGCATGTTGTTATTGCCTGAATACCTTGTATTCGGTTTTTATATGTATCTTTGTGAGAAAACAATAGATATATGATAGCTGAAATTAAATTCAAGAATATGTTCTCATTCAGAGATGAGACAGTTCTTAGCTTTGAGGCAGATAAGAGTAAGGATTTGGAGTCATATCATGTTGTTGAGCTGGCTCCGGATGTAAAATTACTTAAGTTAGCTGTCATTTATGGAGCCAATGCCTCAGGAAAAAGTAATATTATTAAGGTTTGCGATTTTATAAGGTCCTTTATAACTTGCACTCCACTTAATAAAGCGGAGCTAATTAAGATTGTTCCGTTCTTGCTAAATAGAACAAGTAAAGAACAAGCATCAGAGTTTTCTGTTTCATTTTATGCCATGAATGGAGACAAGGCTATCAGATATGTCTATTCCGTATTGTTGGAGACTACGCACATTGTCCGGGAAACCTTGATTTATTATCTCAGTCAACAACCGGCCACTGTTTTTGAACGTAGCATGGAAAACAATGTCTCTTCCATCAAATTTGGTCAAAAAGTTAAAATCAGTACGGCTGCAAAAGAGGAAATAACCTTAAAGTGTTTACCTAATATGTCTGTCTTTGCAGCTTACATGCAGGTAAATACCAATATTGCAGAAATGGAAACAGCCCTTCAGTATTTGACTAAACAAATGATGCCTGCGATAGTACCTACATCATCACTTAGCCGCTATGCAGAAGAGGCAATTAAAAAAGAAACTGCCAAAGAATATATCCTAAGGTATTTGCAGGAAGCAGACTTCAATATTTCGAATATTTCTTCAAAAGAGCAGGAGACTAAAAAGGGAGTAGTAAATTATACCATGTATCAGCACAAGGTCTCTTCCGGGTTGGGGGGGAATGATTACTATGAGTTCCCGGAGTTGTATGAATCAGATGGTACCATACGAACATTCGGCTTGGCATCCCAGATACAAAATAGTATTGGAAGCAATGCATTCCTTGCTGTAGATGAAATAGAATCATCTCTTCATCCTAAGTTGATCGAATATATGATTGAACGTTTCTTGAAGGAGTCAAAGCAAGCTCAGTTACTGCTTACTACTCATTATGACGGTCTGTTGGGGGAAGAGGATCTGCTTAGAAAAGATAATATCTGGTTCGCCGAGAAGAACACAGATGGAGCCAGTGTACTATATCCTCTAACTGATTTCAAAGGCTTGAATAGAATAAGCTCTCTACAAAAGGCGTATAAGTTTGGTAAATTTGGGGCAGTTCCTAATCTATAAATACCGGCCTTATGAGAAAAGTTAGAAAGAATATTGCCACTAGACAAGTCATTCATATTGTGGGTGAAGGACTGACTGAATTGTTTTATTTCAGTCATCTTAAAAAGTTTCTAGGCTACAGATACTCTATATCTCCACGTCTGTTTGAGAATAATAGTATCGAGAAGATTGATAAAAAGATAAAGGAGCTTCTAAATGAAGATGTATTTGTAATCTGTGTTTTCGATGCCGATGTTAGCAGACGATCAGATGCTGAAAATAGGAAGATGGCAGCTCTGAAAAAGAAATATGAGAAGAATGGTAATGTTATTCTGTGCGACAGTTTGCAATCAATCGAATATTGGTTCCTTTTGCATTTTGAGGATACTTGCCGTCATTTCCTAGATTCAGCAGCTACAGAAAGGGCTTTGAAGCGCTATCTTCCAACATACGGCAAAACACGTAAATATCTGGAAAAAGATAGCTGGGTAAGGGATATGATTGCAGATGCAAAAATGATTAAAGCTTGTGAACTTGCTGAGAAGTATCAAGGTCGAGATTCATATAGTGAGATTTATAAAGCTATTAAAAAAGTAAAAGAATAGTAATCCATAATCTATTCTCTATCTTATCTCCAAGCTCTCCGGTCTTCTTTTTCTCCTTAGGGGAAGTAAGAAGGCCGGTTTCTTTATCGTCTATCCTTTATCGCTTTGAATGTCCTCTTCCTTTTTAGATAAAATGCCAGAATTAAACTGTCCCGCATAAGTTCCGGGATGGTGCTCAGTGTACTTTTCTCCAGATTCTCTTTACGCTTGGGCGCATATTCCGGCTTCAGCTGGTGATAGGCTTTCCGTGCCTCATAAACCGCTTTCGCATTTTGGATATGACCTTCCATCAGAAACTTAGCGGCGGCGATATAGTCCAGCCAAAAGCGAATGCGCATCACATGCTTTAAATCAGCTTCCCGGGAGTTCTTATAAAGCATCAGCAAACTATTCCGGAAATTGAGGAAGGTCTTGCGGGGACTTTCCGCGTTCAAGGTGGCTCCACCGACGTGGTAAACGATGGATTGTGGGACGCATACCAACCGATATCCCCGTGAACGTAAACGCCAGCACATATCGACTTCTTCTTGATGTGCGAAGAATCCGGCATCTAATCCCCCGACTTCCTTATACGTAGCCGTACGAACGAATAAGCAGGCTCCTGTCGCCCATAAGATATCGGCGGGAGTGTCGTATTGCCCCTCGTCCTTTTCCACGATATGCAAGATTCTCCCCCGACAAAATGGATAGCCGTATTTGTCAATGTATCCTCCGGCCGCACCCGCGTACTCGAAGTATTCTTTATTTCGTTGAGCCCGTATTTTGGGTTGGACACAAGCGATTGACGGATCAGAGTCGAGAGTGGCAATCGGGGCATCTAACCAATTGGGAGTAACTTCTACGTCGCTGTTTAATAAAACGCAATATTCATGGTCGAGCCTTTTGAGCGCTTGATTATATCCTTCGGCAAAACCATAATTCTGGTTGAAGGAGATAATGCCGACGGTCGGGAATTTTGCTTTCAACATCTCGATCGAGTCATCGGTAGAACCGTTATCTGCTACGATAACCTCCGCCCATTCCGGAGAGTTGGATACGACGGAAGGAAGGAATTCCTCCATTAGCTTTCTTCCGTTCCAGTTTAAGATGACAATCGCTACTTTTTTCATCCTTGTTGCTCGTGTTTATGTTTCCAACGTTTATGGGTCCATAGCCAGTAGGCCGGATCACGCAAGATCATTTTCTCTAAAAGTCGTGCGTATCGCTCGGTGATGTAATTTTCCGGAGTCTCTTTTGGATTCTCCGTAATCAGCTTCATGTCTACGGTGTAATATCCTCTTTTTACTTTTTGGGTATCGAGGAAGATCACAGGCAGGTTCAGTTTCCGTGCGATACGCTCCGGACCGGTTAATATGGCTGTATCTTGATGAAGGAACTCGGTCCAATAATGCAGGTTGGCCTTGCTGGGTGTCTGGTCCGCCAAGAAGATGACGACAGATTTGGTTTTGTCTTGTTTTAACTTGATGATATCCCGTATCGTATCGTTTTTCTTGATGCCGAAAGAACCGAACTGTGTCCTGAGATCGGCGAATAGCTTATCAAAGGCCTTGTTGTTTAACGGACGGTATATCTGATAGATGCGTGAGTCCTCGAAACGGGTGGTCGATCCGGAGAACCATTCCCAGTTGCCATAATGCCCCATCGTGAGGATGAAGCAAGTATGGCCTTTCTCCATAAGTTGGTCAACCAATTCCGGGTTCTTCAGATAGGCTCGCTGTTGTATCTCATCCAGAGAGATATGGGCCAATTTAATCGTTTCCACGATATAATCGGCGAAATGATGGTAGAACCGGCGTTCCAACTGACGCCACTCAGCCTTGGATTTATCCGGGAAAGAGGCGGTTATATTACGGCGCACTACTTTTACCCGGTATCCGGCTATCTTATAGATAAGGACATATAGGATGTCTGATAACACGTATAAAGCTCGCATGGGAAGTAAGGCGTGTACTTTTACCCAGCTATAAAGAAAGGCATATTGTATTTTATCCCACATCTTAGTTGACGGTTGATGATTGATTGTTGACTATTAATGCGGTGCGATCCTCATTCCAGCCGCCTAGTACGACTTTGCGGGTCTCATTGACCAAAGCGGCATCATAAGGGATTTCTACCTTTATATAGTTCTCGGTGAAACCGTGCATCTTGCCGTCTTTCTTGGTGTGTTCGAATAAGACATTCGCTTCTTGTCCGATATGGGCCTCATAAAAGGCATGAAGTTTCTGGTCTGAGATATCCAAGAGTTGTTGACTGCGTGCGTGTTTGGTCTTTGGGTCTACTACATAATCGATCTTCAGCGCTTGGGTACCCGGGCGTTCCGAATAACTGAACACGTGCAGTTGGCTTATATCCAAGCTATCGATGAATTGGCGGGCCTCCTCGAAGTACTCGTCTGTCTCGCCACGGGTTCCAACGATTACGTCTACGCCAATGAAAGCATGCGGCATTATTTCCTTGATCTTTTCGATCTTATGACGGAAAAGAGCGGTGTCGTAACGGCGGCGCATTAATTGCAAGACAGCATCGCTACCGCTTTGCAAAGGAATATGGAAATGAGGAGCGAAACGTTTGCTATGGGCCACGAAATCTATGGCCTCGTCGGTAATCAGATTCGGCTCGATGGAAGAGATACGATAGCGTACGATTCCATCTACCTCATCCAAAGCACGGATTAAGTCGATAAAGGTCTCGTCGGTACTTTTGCCGAAATCCCCGATATTTACCCCTGTCAATACGATCTCCTTTCCTCCTTTACGTGCGACTTCCTGCGCCTGTTCCACCATGCTGGCGATCGTCCCGTTCCGGCTTCTTCCACGGGCGAAAGGAATGGTACAATAGGAGCAATAATAATCGCATCCATCTTGTACTTTCAAGAAATGACGTGTACGGTCATCGGCCGAGCAAGAAGGGGAGAAGGAACGTATATCCTTGCTTTGTGAGGCGATAACAGTTCCTCCGTGTTCTTTCTTCTCCAGGTTCTCCAGATATTGAAGGATCTCTAATTTCTGTTCGGCGCCAAGAACCAAATCAACGCCTTCTATATGGGAGACTTCCTCCGGCTTCAACTGTGCGTAGCAACCGGTCACCACGATAAAGGCACCGGGGTGTTGCTTGCTGATCCGACGGATCGCTTGCCGGCACTTCTTATCGGCCAGTTCCGTTACGGAGCAAGTATTCACCACGCATATATCCGCTTTTTCCCCGGGACGCACCTTGCGTACCCCTTGTTCGGCTAATAGCTTTCCAATGGTAGAGGTCTCCGCGAAATTTAGTTTGCAACCCAGCGTATAATAAGCGGCCTTTTTATTGTTAAATACGGTCTGATCTATCATTTTCGATTTAGTTAGAGTGCAAAGGTACTAATTAAGCCCGGATTAGTAAAGAGTTCGGATTGAGATGGACTTAAAAACTCTTTACTATTGCATAAATAGTTTTCCGGAAGCCTATCTATTCTTCTTTACTATTGGATATATTCTACAAACCACGTCGTGGTCTGTGCGATTCACGTCGTGGTCTGTATAAACCATGACGTGGTCTGTAAAAACCATGCCGTGAACTTAAGGAATAGATACAGTCAAGCAACATTATTTATGAAGACTTGTTATCGAATAGTCCTTGCTGCGGCCTTGTTTTGTTTATTGTGCCGATAGAGGAAATACGGCAACTAGGGCTCCACTAAGATTAATACCGGATTGTTATCATTCTCGGGTTGCTCCCAATCGATTAGGTAACGGTTGTCGTTTGAGATGTATTTGGGAGTGAAATAGGCTTCTTCGGGAAGTTCAAATGAGTTTTCCGGGTATATGAATTGTACATAGGCTAATTGCTTCTCCGCTATATCATAATATAATGTATAGGTATCTTTATCGGAGAAGTTATGCATATAGAGCCGGTCTCCGATTTGCCCGGGTATGACAGGGATCGTCTTTGTCCTGAACAGGTCGTTTTTTATATCGTCTATCGTGATATTATAACGGAGTTCCTCGGGCGTTCGGTATTTACCTAGATCGAGGACGGCATAAGGAGTTAGCTTCATGTCGTTGGAAACTTTAAATATCGTATCGCAGAACAACTCCTTAAATGCGGCAATCTTATTTCCGTCGAAAGGACGGAACTCATAGGTAAATGTCATGACGAAAGGAGGTTCTGTATAAGATTTATAGTAAGGTATGCTATCCGATATGACTGTATCTTGGCAAAAATAGAACCGAATGGGTGCGTTGCCAGAGAGGTTGGGTACGTGACCTAGGATAACGTTCGTCTTAGGGAGGGGATAAAATCCCCGGATGTTCTTATCCGGAATTTGAATGGTTTGGTGGAATTTCCCTTGCCAATCGTATATCTTTATTCGGATGGGGCTATCTTTTATATAAATAAGATGATCATGAGGTTCTAGTCCGGATATACGACTAAACTCATCCGGACCTCCTCCTTGTTTGCCGATATCGTATAAATATTTTCCTGCCAAGTCGAAAACGGAAGCTCTGTTATCATGCTGCACCAATAGCTTATCGCCGTGTTTAATAATGCGGGAGATGTATTTGATCAAGATTGAGTCATTCGTTTGCAGAGGGATGAATTGGATGGATTTCGCCCATTTCTTTAAGGCTACTTCTTGAGGTTGATGGTCAAAAACAGTTGCTAGGTCAATTGTTATACATTCCTCTGATTTCTCGCTTGTGCCGGTACAAGCGGTTAGTAATATCGCAAATATAATAAGCCATTTATTCATAAAAATATCTTTGTCCTAAAGTTAATAGGACAAAGATATTTAATTTATTTCGAAATATTCGTAATATTATGAAGATTTTGTACTGTTATTTCCAATCCACTAAGGATGATTTAAAATAGTTCCAATCGGCCTTTTCCCATAAGGGGGCTTGCGCGCCAAGTCTTACTTTATATTCGTCCCAATGTGTGTTCTCTACTTTGGACCAACCTTTTTCGGCGACACCAGCCAAACGGGGCATTAACAGGAATTGCAGATCTCTGAAATTGGTGATCGTCTCGCACCAGATAGCGGCTTCTATACCCGCTACATCTTTTTGAGGATTCTCTACAGTTGGGTTGAAGGTCATCGGGTCCCAGTCGTACATTTCTTGGATCGTTTGTTTCTCATAGGCGGCCATGCCCAGACGTTCTTGCTCCGCGTTTTGGGTGGAGTCCGCACTTGGTTCCAGATATTTATGGTCCAGATAAACGTAACCGCTCGGCGAGAGAATCACTTTCGCTTTTTTGGATATACCAAGACCCGGATCTTTTGGTGCCTCTTTCATGAATTCCGCGAATAAGGCCATGATCTCTTTATACTCGGCAGGTATATTATCTTTTTTCTTAGAAGAGTCCTCGCTTTTTTGCTTCAGATAAATCCAGTGCTGGATGACATCGCCTTCCGAGATATCCGCACGGGCGGTTTCTTGCCAGCCGACCATTTTCTTTCCATTCTTCAATACGATTTCCCGTGTCTTATTTATAAAACGGACGAACTTATCATGGGGTAAGCCGATCGCCTCGTCGCCTCCGATATGGATGTAGTTTCCGGGTGCTAAAGCGGCTAGCTCCGCGATAACATCCTCCGTGAATCGCATCGCTTTCGGATCATCTACGTCGAGCGCATTGAAGGCCTGCCCCGGGATGTTAACCTTGGTCTTGAATTTGACAGCGTTCTTGAAGTCTGGATAAGCGGCGAATACGGCAGCTGTATGCCCCGGGATATCTACTTCCGGGATGATCGTGATGAAGCGTTCGTTCGCGTAATTCACGAGATCCTTGAATTCCTCTTGCGTATAATAGCCACCTTTTCTGCCGTTGTTGGGAAGTTGACCTCCTATTTCCGCTAGCTCGGGATATTTCTTGATCTCGATACGCCAACCTTGGTTATCGGAAAGATGCATATGCAGTACGTTCATTTTATATAAGGCGACCATATCGATCACTTGTTTCACTTCCTCGGGATCGAAGAAGCAACGAGATACATCGAAAGAGAGTCCGCGCCAAGCGAAACGAGGTGCGTCCTTCACTTCCAGTAGCGGTAGATAAATCTTCTCGCCTCCGGGCTGTAGGTTACCACCCACGATTTGTTTCAAGGTAGTGATACCTCGATAGATACCTTCTAGGGTAGTGGCCTTGATGTAGATGTTTCTCTTTTGGATGGAGAGGGAGTAAGACTCATCTACGGGGACACTATCTTTCGGACTCAATCCATAAGCTTTTGGCAGGTCGGCGAACTCTTTCGGATCTGTCAACTCGAGGAAGATGATGCAATTCGATTCTTTGTCTGAGGCGGAAGCCAGCTTGATGCCGGATAGCTTTTCTATCTCGTTGGATAGCAACTCGCCCATACCCTTTAAGGATTCGTCCGCATAACCGATCTCGATGCCGGGATGGATCGTGAATGTACCTTCGCCTACTGTCATTTGGGCCGGAGCGGGGATAATACTTACGCTTCTTTCTCCAACATCTGGGGATGAACAGGCGATAAATGTAATAAAACTACAGAGGGTCAATGCCCATGCGAGAGTGATTCTTTTCATTCTTATTTTAAATTTATAGGTTATATCATGGCAAAAGTAAGGATTTGTTTTTACTTTTACGCGAATTTCACAAAAGTGTGCTATGATCAAAGAGAATTTCATTAAGATTTACGAGGAGAGTTTCAAGGAAAACTGGGCCTTGCCGGCATTAACGGATTACGGGAAAAGTAAAACCTTTACTTTCGGTGATGTAGCAACGGAGATCGCACGTATTCATCTTTTATTCCATGAGTGCCAAGTCCGTCGTGGAGACAAGATCGCGTTGATCGGTAAAGACAGCTCCCGTTGGTGCATCGCTTATATGGCGGTTGTTACTTATGGGGCGATTATCGTGCCTATTCTTCAGGACTTTAATCCGAATGATGTACATCATATTATTAACCACTCGGAATCTGTCTTTTTGTTTGTTAGCGACCGGATTTGGGATTCTTTGGAGGAAGATAAGATAGAAGAGGTTCGCGGTGTATTCTCTCTTTCTGATTATCGTTGCTTGCATCAACGGGATGGAGAGAATATCCAGAAGTTGATGAAATCGCTGGATGAGAAGATGACCGAGAAATATCCGGGTGGCTTCACCCAAGAGGATATCAAATACGCTGAGCTGGATAATGATAAGGTGGTAGAGATCAACTATACATCGGGTACGACCGGATTTAGCAAAGGGGTTATGTTGACGGGGAATAATTTAGCCGGAAACGTGACGTATGCCCGGACACTGGATCTATTGTTCCGGGGTGAACGTGAGTTATGTTTCCTGCCTCTGGCCCATGCCTATAGTTGCGCTTTCAATTTATTGGTACCCATGGCATTCGGTGTGCATGTCTATTTATTAGGTAAGGTGCCGTCTCCTAAAATCTTATTAAAGGCATTCGAAGAGGTGAAGCCGAACTTGATCTTGATGGTTCCCCTGATTTTGGAGAAGATCTATAAGAAGATGATCCTTCCTCAGTTGAATAAGCGAACCTTGAAGTTGGCCTTGAATATCCCACTGTTGGATTCACGTATCTATGCGCAGATCCGCAAACATTTGGTGGATGCCTTGGGAGGACGTTTCCGTGAAGTGATCGTGGGGGGCGCCGCCATGAATCAAGAAGTAACGGATTTCTTGTATAAGATCAAATTCCCGTTCACGATCGGTTATGGTATGACGGAATGTGGCCCGTTGATCAGTTATGACCATAATAATGAGTATGTGCCCGGTTCTTGCGGACAGATCTTGAAAGGGATCATGAAAGTCCGTATCGATTCGGAAGACCCTTATAATAAGGTAGGCGAGATTCAAGTATCGGGCGAGAACGTAATGAAAGGCTATTATAAGAATGATGAGGCAACCCAAAATGTCTTCACGGAAGATGGCTGGCTAAGGACGGGTGATTTGGGTACGATCGATCATGACAACCGTATTTTTATACGTGGACGTAGCAAGACGATGATCTTGGGCGCTAGCGGACAAAATATTTATCCGGAAGAGATTGAATCCAAATTGAACAATTTGCCATTCGTGATGGAGAGTTTGGTCGTGGAGAAAAACGGGAAATTGATCGGGATGGTGTATCCGGATTACGATACGGTGGATAGTACGGGTATCTCGCATACGGATCTTCCAGTTATCATGGAACAAAATAGGATAGAGTTGAACAAGCTCCTGGCTCCTTACGAAACGATCTCGGAGATACAATTGTATCCGACAGAATTTGAGAAAACACCGAAGAAAAGCATTAAGCGTTACCTATACAGTAATTATTGATAAATAAATAGAAAGCAAACGCAGCTAATATTCAGCATATTGTAAAAGCGGTAGAAAATAATTCAAAAAAAAACGTCTTATGTTGTACAACATATATGATTAATACATACATTTGCATCGTTTTACAACAACAAGATATTATAGACCGTTTAAATTAAGAACAAAATGAAAAAGTTAGTTGCATTTGCTGCTGTTATCGCAGCTGTATCATTCGCATCTTGTGGCAACAAATCTGCTGAAACTACCGAATCTGTTGCTGAAACAGAAGAGGCTACTGTAGTTGAGGAAGCTCCTGTAGTAGAAGAGGATGCTGCCGCTACTGATTCTGTAGCTGTTGAGGTTACTGACTCTGTTGCCGTAGAAGCTGCTCCTGCTGAATAATAATCAGTAAACGAGTTTTGAGGACAGTCTGTATGCGTTGAACATACAGACTTTTTTTGTTTATAAACCATAGATAATGATATGAGACAAATTTTACTTCTTCCATTGGCCGCTCTATTGGCTATGCCGGTATTCTCGCAGACTCCTGCCGATACGACGCTTACGATCCGGAATATAGAGATTCAGGGTACCCGTTTCGCCGGGTTGAGCGAGAGGGGCGGGATGAAAATCTTGCGGGTAGATAATAACTTGAGTAGCGTTACCAATACGGCGGCGGATGCTTTTCGCCAATTGCCTTCTGTCATAACCGATATGGAAGGAGCCGTTACATACAGGGGCTCCGGTAATGTCGGGATGCTTGTCGATGGAGTTCCTTACGGTTTGCTGGAAGAATATAGCGGTGACGTGCTGATCCAACTTCCCGCCCTGTTCTTTAACCAGATCTCATTAGGGGCATTTCCTCCGATTAATGCGGTGCCGGATGGTGATGTGGGCATACTCAATCTGGTGCCTCGTATGTATGGAACGGGAGATTCCCCTCTATATGTTACGCTTGGGGCGGGATGGAATGAGCGATATAACGCAGGAGCGGTATTGAATTTGCATCCCGGAAAATTCCATATCAACGCGAAATACAATTATAGGAGGGAATACCGGGAACGATCTTTCAGCAAATCGACCGCGACCGCTAAAAACCGGACGGAGATGAATAATAATGCCACGGCTCGTCCGGACGTACATGTGGCGGATATGAAAGTAGACTATGATCTTTCCGCGAAAGACCGGATCACCGTGCATGGCCTGTATCATTTGATGGATTATAGCCGGTATGGACGCATTAACAACCGGGTATTCAACCCGAAAGGGGAGCAAATGAAGTACGTGATCCGTAACCGGTATAACGACCAGCGTCAGGAAGCTTATGCCGCCGAAGCGTATTGGAACCATGAGATTTCGGAGAATCAAGGTTTTTATACCGTATTCAACTATAATAATTTCTCGTATGATGAGGATAATGATTTCAAGAATGAGAATCCTCAAAACGGGAATATCGTCTCGGAGGATAACCAATCTATCGACCATACGAAACATAATTATTTCTGGGGATTTGGATATGGGCAGGAGATCGATGGTTGGGATTTCAAGCTTGGTTATATAGGTCGTGCGCGAAACGAGGATTATCTGACGGCTGCTTTTGATAAGGTGGACGGTAGTTTTGAGCTAAGTCCGGCGAAATCGTATAATTACGATTTCAAACGTTATCTGAATTTGATCTATGCGGACGTGGTTAAGAATTGGGGCGCTTTTAACGCGGAGATAGGGATACAGGCGGAATTTAGTCATTTTAAGATGAATGAGTTTAGCCCTTCTTGGATCAACGACCCTTATTGGCAGGGGATAAAAGGCAAAGAGAACAAGAGCTCTCGTTTTCATTTGTATCCTCGTGCCCGTTTTACTTATGAGGTGAATAAGAGCAATCGTTTAAGCTTGAGTTATCAGCAACGGGTGATTCGTCCGAATGGCAGCTATTTGTGCTCTTTCTTGAATAACAGTGATCCTACCCATATCATACAGGGGAATCCGGGCTTGAAGGATGAGTTTATCCATAACGTAGAGCTAGGATATCTGTTTTCGGCTCCCCGTTTTCGTTTGACTCCGGCTATTTATTACCGGAATCGTACGAATCGTATCATGGAAACCGCTAGCCAAGTAAATGACGAGACGGTTTGGAAGAAAGAGAATATCGGACATAGCCAAGCAGTCGGAGCCGACTTGTCCGGTAGCTGGAATCCGGTACGTATCTTGACGGTCGGTTTCTCCGGGGATATCTATCGGGACGAGATCGATGGGCGTACGATAGGCTATGGCGAGAAGAAATCCTTGGTTTGCTGGGATGTGAAGGGGAATGTGAACGTAAGTATTACGCCGACTACGGATTTTCAGGTAGACGGCTTCTACGTTTCCGACCAGCTTACGCCTCAAGGTAAGATCAAAGGCCGTTATAGCGTAAATGCCGGTCTCTCTCAATATTTCCTCAATCGTAAATTATGCGCGAACTTAAGTATCAACAATATATTCGATAGTTTAGAAGAAACAACGATTATTGATGCCCCGAACTTAGAAATGACGCAAAAGCGCAATCGTGATGCCCGGGTAGCTTGGCTTACGTTGACTTATCGTTTATAAAGTAGGTTCCGTGCCCTGTGTTCCATCTTGTTTGTGCTTTTGGATGAACAAGATGAAACGCATGGAACGGTCGTACGTGAAATAATTCCAGATCCAGTCGATCAGTACAATTAGCTTATTCTTGATTCCTAAGATGGAACGTAAATGTACGAGCATCCAAACCAACCATGCCGTAAATCCATGTAATTTCACCTTATTTAAATCGGCAACCGCTTTATTCCTGCCGACAGTAGCTAAAGTTCCCAAATTCTTATAATGGAAAGGTCTCGGTTTTTTTAGAGCCTCGATCCGTTGTAGATTTTCGGCTAATAACTCACCTTGCTGAATCGCTACCTGAGCGACTTGCGGATGTCCGTTTGGGTAATCCGGTTCTGCCATCCAGCAGACATCTCCTATGGCGAATATATTGGATAAGCCTTTTACTTGATTACATTCATTGACGATAATCCGTTCCCCCCGGGTCAAGAGTTCTCCTTCGATATGATCGAAATGCACCGCTTTCACACCACTTACCCAAAGTAAGGTTCTAGTGGGTATGGTTTGTCCGTCATCTAAGAAAACGTTCCCATCCTTATAGTCCACGACACGCTTCTGAAGAATGATGTTAACGCCCATATCCACTAGGAAGCGTTTAGCGTTGGAGGAGGCTTCCGGAGACATGGCCCCTAGTAATTTAGGGGACCCTTCTATCAGATAGATATTCATATGAAAGTTTCCTAGATCCGGATAGTCTTTCGGCAAAACAAACCGTTTCATCTCGGATAAAGCGCCGGATACTTCTACACCTGTAGCCCCTCCACCTACAACTACTATATTTAGCAAAGCTTGCTTCTCGTCTGGGTCCGTACAAGTAGTCGCTTTCTCTAAATTAATTAATAAGGTGTCTCGTAAAGCTAACGCCTCTTCTACCGTTTTCATGGGTAGAGACTGTTCCTCGATCGTTTTGTTTCCAAAGAAGTTGGTGATAGTTCCAGCGGCGATTACAAGATAATCATATTCCAATTCGCCGATGGAGGTTTGAATGGTATGCCCTTTCGGATTGACGCCATATACCTCTGCCAACCGGAAGTAAAAGTTCTTTCTCTTCTGGAATATCTTTCGATATGGAAAGGATATTTCATTATATTCTAAGCCGGAGGACGCTACTTGATAAAGCAAGGGAGGAAACTGGTGATAGTTGTTCTTGTCGATTAAGACTACTTGAAACTTGCTCTTTTTCAATTTCTCAGCTAGTTTTAACCCTCCAAATCCGCCCCCGATAATTACGACCCGCTTTTTGTCTGTGTAAGGAATGTTGAAGCCCATGATCTAAACGCTTTTTTTATATAAACATAGAAAGAAGCGAATTGGTTCTTCCGTTAATTATTAATGAATGTAAGCGGGTAGAGGCTTTATTTACAGGAAGGTTTATCGTGTTTCGGGGAAATACGTTTCTTTACCTTCCGCTTCAATCGCAAAAACTGCAATATGGAAAGTATACGCATCAAGATTATGAATAAGATAACCCCTAGCAAAATATAGCAAATTATCGGCGATGTCATTTTACCCTCTTCTTCACAAATTTTATCCCAGTCTTTAATTTGGAATAGTAAAACATAAAAAAATATGGTGGTCATTATACACTATCTTTTATTAGATCATCCATACGGATAGGTGTCTAAAATCAATGAGGCAAAGATAAATGAGTATAACTTATTAGGAGTTATACAACTTGACAATTTAAATGTATATTCTGATAGGGGGTGTTTTTTACAATGATTTAAGTTTTTTCCTTAGCTCCGTGGGACTATATCCAAAGCGTGCCTTGCAAAATTTGTAGAAATGCGAATGCGAGGAGAAATCGAATTCATCTATTATATTCTTAAAATCATCCTCGCTGTTAGCTATGGCGACCAATAGTCGTTTGGATTTCTCTTGCATCAGCCATTCGTAGGCTGGAATACCGAAAACTTTTTTAAACTTCATCCGAAAGGAATTTACTCCGTAACCTATCATTTGAGCTAGATCTGTTACTGTTTTAGCTTTTATATAATTCTCGGCGATGAGTCTCTCAAACTCTGCTGAATGCGTACTTGATAAATAGAAAAAGTAGTCTAATTCCTCTTTTCTATAAAGCTTTTTCAGTAAGTAGAATAATTCCGTTCTCTTTAATTCATACAAAGGGTAGTTCAGGAAATTATTTTCAAGATATTGTCCGACAAGTTCTAGAAAACCGTATAAAGGTTCCACTATTTTCAGTTCTATCCACTTAGAGATAGGTTGAGGTAATATTCCGTACGGATGTTGGTAATACGGTAATTCATTCATCGTTAAACTGTCAAAAAAGAAAATGATGATTTTTGAACCTAGTGTGATATCATATGTGTAATTTTCAAATGATCTTAGAAAGATCATATACTGTTCACCGATTGTTTTCTTTTCTTCTTTAGTGGAATATATAGTTATGGATCCGCTTAAGATAAAAATAATCATATCGCTGGATAAACCAGATAAGGTTTGTGTTATTTCCTCTGACATCAATATGATACTAAAGCCAGCGTGTAAGATTCGGTTTTCAGATGTTTCCGGAGAAATTCTGTTAATAAGCTTGTTCATGAAATTATTGTTATTTAGTTTGTTATACAAATATTTCCCCCTTCAGTAAATCTAGATGCAAAAAAAGCGCAATGTATTAGTATGGTCTGTATACAAACTATCATTTTTTGTATACATTATGATATGAATGAAAAATAAATAGGAATCAGAGGAGGTCTCTGATTCCTTGTAAAATAAGATCTCCCATTTTTTTAAGGGAAGAATTAAGTTTACTAATACTTTAGGAGGGTAATTTCTATTATCACAATAGAATGAAATAAAAACTAAATACGTCTTACAAATGAAAATAAGACATTACGTATGAACAAGCTTGAATATTATAACGTATTGTGTTTTATTTTCTAAGTCGTTTTATTTATCCGTGCGGAATGGAAGCACCGGTAATCCTTGTACGTTTTGCAAGTTGCCAATTTGGAAATTCCGGAAACCATAACGAGCGGCTATTGGGGCTTTTACGCCTGGAGCTGAGATAATAACGGTTTTCTTGTTAGCGTCTATAGTTGCGTTTGCCTTGTGGAAACGCATGTCTTTTCCGGCTATCTCGAAGCCTATGATCCCGTTATCTCGATTGAAGCCATCTTCCGCATTCTTGAAAAAAAGAATGATTTTATCTTTATCTATTTCCATATGATCGTATTGGGGGCCCTCACAAGCGATGGTTGTATAACCATAGGTTTTGTTTAGAGCCATATAACAAAGACGCTCACCGATCTTTTGTTTCTCTTTGGGGTGTATTTGCCGTTTCTCGTAATCCTGTACCAGATCGTTCGTGGAAACAATACCGCTATTGGGGATCAACCGGGTAGCTTTGTATTGCTCTTCACGAAGGTATGCGGCTTGGTCTCCTTCTCCATATTCGTAAGGGGCGATTTCTACCAGATAGAAAGGTAATTCTCCTTGTCCCCATAATCCTCTCCAATGTTCTACCATTGTCGCTAGGCGTTTAGCGTAGTCCGGGTGTCCGACATTTGACTCTCCTTGATACCATAGGAAACCTCTGACCGTATATTTGCTGGCTGGTTTCAGCATTCCGTTATACATGATCATGGGTTGTAGCATCGGATGGATTTTCTCATCGTTACCCGCTAAGGATAGATCGATATCGCTATAATTCCGCAGGATGTCTTTGGGCAACCAACCTTCAACCGTGGAGCCGCCCCAGCTACAATTGATGATACCTACCGGCACGTTCAACACCTCGGTCAACAGGGTTGCGAAGAAATAGGCGGTAGCTCCGAACTCCGGGGCGTTTCGCGGATCACATACTTTCCATTCGCCACCTACCGGATAATCTTTCGGTTCCAAGGCTCCGACTCGTTGGATCGTAGCGTAACGGATCGAGTTCTTATATTTCCCGGATGTAGCGATAGCGTGGTTACCTCCCTCGATAGGGCAGTGCCAGAAACCTCTTAATGGCATTTCCATATTGGATTGGCCGGAACCGAACCATACCTCGCCGATCAGAAGATCATGCAAGACAATCTTGTCTTGTCCATTCTCTAATGTTAACTGTTGCTTTTCGAAACTGGCCGAGGGCGTCTGAACCCAGATTTCCCATCTGCCTTGATCGTTTACTTGGGCCGTGTATTCCGTATTGTCCCAAGAACTACGGACTTTCAGGCTTGAATTTGGGGTTGCATTTCCCCAGAGCCGTACTTTAGTGGCTTGTTGGAGTACCATGTTGTCGCCTACCAAAGCTGGCAGCTTGATCTCGGCCCGGAGGTTCACCAAACCGAGAAGGAGGCCGATCGCCATCCAATAGAATTTGTTCATATCGCTTGTTTTTTTGATGTCGGAAACTTCCGACGGTTGTTAATCTGATAAAAAAGAGCCGGCAGGCGGTCTTTCGGACGGCTATTCGCCGGCAAGTCGTTCGATAATCTCCATACACATCCGTCCGTTGTGATAGGGACATTTCCAGAAACCGGCCTTGTCATCCTCGCGATTGATCTCGTGATCGAGCGATACGCTCCAATGCCATTCCCCTTGTTCCTTGTCGATCAAATAACGCTGAATGAATTTCCAGCATGTATAGGCTGTGCCTAAGGCAGGCTCATCTCCGAAATGTTGATACAAGTTGAAATGACCCACTACATTCTCGGCTTGCACCCACCAATGCAGGTCCGTGTCGGCTTTCTTCTCATCCGGGTGATACTCGTAAATGAGGCTACCGTTCGCTAATAACCCGTCTTCGGCCGCTATCGCTACCTTTTGAACCAAGGGCTCTACTTTCTGAAGAATCTCGTTGTCTCCCAATTCGATAGCGGCCTCATGCAGTAACCAAGATGCCTCTATATCATGACCATAGGAGATGATACGGTATTTGCTTTCCCAATCCTCGTTGAAAAAGAGGTTTAAATGATAGGTACGGTGATCCAAAATCTTGTCGGTGAAAATCAGGATCAAGTTTCGGAGTTGTTTTTTGAGGTGCTCGTCTTTCCATACCCGATACAAGTTAGTATAAGGTTCGAGGATATGCAGATGGGTGTTCATAGTTTTTTTCTCATTCTCATCCTTGTCGCTTAGTCGCATATCCTCTATCAGTTTCCAGTCTTTCGTAAAGGCTTCCATATAACCGTTCTTTTCCGGGTCGAAACTATATTGTTCGATTGCCTTGAAGAGACGGATCGCATAATCCAACGCTTCTTTATCTCCGGTAGCCCGGTTGTACTCGCTTAATCCGTAGATAGCGAATCCTAAGGCGTAGATTTGCTTTTTGGTTTGCACGGGTTGACCGGTATAGTCTAATTCCCAGTAAATACCCTCGAATTCTTGGTCGTAGAATTTATCGATAAGGTAACGTTTGGCACGGGTCGCCGTTTCCAGATATTCCGGCTTTCGTAATAAACGGTATGCGGCGGAGAATGTCCATAGGATACGGGCGTTCAAGATGGCGCCTTTAGGGGCATGTACGACTCGTTGATTGTTTCCCGTGATTTGCCCATGGAAACCGCCATACTCACTATCTATCATTCGGTTCATCCAGAAAGGGAGGATATTGTTCTCTAGCTCCCATTGAACCTCGTTTTGTAAATCTTCGGTGATTTTATTCATTTGTTTCTTTTCTTTTGGTTTCTAACGTAGCGGTGATTTCCTTCATCTTTGTCTCGCTAAGCGGGTAGAAGGCGATAAATACAACGGACAGGATCGTACCTACGGCCGGTAAGAAACTGAGGAACATCTTGATTCCGCTAATCGTTTCCTCGCTTTGTACGGTATTGGCCTGAAACCCGAAGAAAGCGAGTAGCCAGCCTGTGATAGCCGTGCCGATCGCCCATCCGAATTTCTGGCTCATGGACGAGGAACTGAAGATCAATCCTGTGGCACGGTTCCCTGTTTTTAGTTCTGAGTAGTCCGTGCAATCGGCATACATGGACCAAAGTAGGGGGAAAATACTACCGGCGCAAATACTGATGAACACTTGGAACGTGAATATCAGGGCTATATCCGTCTTGTCGAGCCAGAAAAAGAGGATGCTTAAGACCGAGGCGATCAGCATGGAGCCCATATAGGTTCTTTTCTTTCCGATCTGGTTGCTTAATGGGGCGGCCAAGATCACGCCGACAATATTGGCCGCCTGTCCTACCGCCAGATATAATCCGCTTAAGACGAAGGAGACTCCGAAAAGAGATACATTGGCATAGGCTTCCTCAATGATAAAGTATTTGAAATAATATACGGTAGCCCCGTCGCGGATGGAATTGAAAACCAGAGCGGAGACACCTGCTCCCAATAGTATCCACCAAGGCTTGTTGTGCAATAGATCTCTCAAGTCATCTTTTAACGAGCCTTGTTGCTCTTTAATCGGTTTTACCCGTTCTTTTGTCCACGCGAAACATCCATAAAAGAGAATGGCGCACAGGATAGCGATAACTACGACAGCCATGGTCCATCCATGTTGTTGATCCGCCAATTCATCGCTATTTCCACTAAAGAAACGCACCATCGGCATGAATAGCAACAGGGCTATAAAACTGCCAATATAGGCGAATACCATACGGTACGTAGAAAGGGTATTACGGTCTTGTGGTAACGGGCTCATTACTCCAAGCAAGGACGCATAAGGCACGTTTATAGCGGAGTACACCATCATCATCAAGGAATAGGTGATATAGGCATAGATCAAATTACCTGTTTGTCCGAAAGAAGGAGTCATGAAAGTGAGCACTCCGATAGCGGCGAACGGGATCGCCAGCCAAAGCAAATAAGGGCGAAATTTTCCCCAGCGTGTTTGCGTACGATCCGCTGCGACGCCGACAATCGGGTCAAAGACCGAGTCCCATATACGAGTTATCAAGAACATCGTACCTACGGCTGCTGCCGGTAATCCGAATACGTCCGTATAGAAAATCATCAAGTAAGCGCCAAACAGTTTCCAGAACATGGACGATGCCATGTCCCCGAAACCGTAGCCTATCTTCTCTGTTAGTTTAATCATATGAGTGGTTTTTGTAGGTTATTTCAGGAGTGGAAGATTTCGATCGATCAGCTTTTTCAGCGTCTCGACAGATGCGGTCGTAGTCAGCCCGTCGGCCGGAGTGTTCATGCAGTAATCTACCAATTTATCGATTGTGGATACAGCCACGTGCATACGGGTATCGGAGGATGCGTAGTAAATATATACGGTTCCATCCTCATCCGCGATCCATCCGTTAGAGAATAAAACGTTGGATACATCGCCGATCCGTTCCTCATTTTCCGGAGCCATGAAATAGCCGGCGGGTGTGGCGATAGGTCTCGTGGGATCTTCCAATGCGGTCATATACATATAAAGCACGTAACGTAATCCGGCGGCGCATCCCCGTACGCCATGGGCGAGATGTAACCAGCCTCTCGGCGTTTTGATCGGGTGGGGGCCTTCGCCATTTTTCACTTCCTTGATCGTATGGTAGTAACGTTGGTCGATGATGGTTTCTTCCTTGACTTCGGCGTGCGTGATATCATCAATCAAGGCCCATCCGATACCACCGCCACTTCCCGCGTCGATAAATCCGTCTTGGGGGCGGGTGTAAAGGGCATATTTACCATTTACGAATTCCGGGTGTAATACGACGTTACGTTGTTGGCTCTTGGTCTTTAAATCCGGGAGACGTTCCCAGTTTTTCAAGTCTTTTGTCCGGGCGATAGCTGCCGTGGCGGTTGCCGAGGATAGATCTCCGGGAGCTGCGTTCGGGTCATGGCGCTCGGCGCAAAAGATTCCGTAAACCCAGCCGTCTTCATGAGCGGTTAGGCGCATGTCGTAAATATTCGTGGCCGGGACAAGATCGTCCGGCATGGTTACCGGGTAATCCCAAAAACGGAAATTGTCTACTCCGTTCGGGCTTTCGGCTACGGCGAAGAAGGATTTACGGTCGCTTCCTTCTACACGTACCATTAATATATATTTACCATTCCATTTGATTGCGCCGGAGTTCATGGTTGCGTTCATGCCGATGCGTTCCATCAAGTAGGGGTTTGTCTTTTCATTTAAGTCATATCTCCAGAAGATCGGGGTATGTGCGGCTGTCAGTACAGGGTGTTGATAACGGGTGAAGATTCCGTTTCCGTCTTCTAAAGGGATATTTTTCCGGCTTAACAAGGTTTCGTGTTTAGCGAAGAGTTCGTTTACTTTTTCTTGAAATTGTTCCATGATGTTTTTGCTTTAAATGATATTATCAGATGGTGGGAGACGGGGCACGCCCCGTCTCTACAACTGGATATGACGTGATTTATCTGGTTATGTATGATGTTATTTATATAGGTTGATATCGGAGGCGAACAATGTTTTCGGATTTTCAAAGAACTTCTTGAAATCCTCGGCAGAGGCTTGTCCGGGATAAGGGCCAAAGAAGTGAGTGACTTTTTCACGGGCGTTTCTCCATACCAATACATAAGCGACCGGATATTTCTCCATGGCAGGCAGCAGGGTTCCCGTCCACCATGTGGAGTCTGGTATCCCTTCGTAGCCGGTCTCCGTGACCGCTATGATCTTATGGTTGGCTTTGCCTATGCTGTCTATTACTGAAAGACTGGTATCCATGCTTTTCAAGAAGAAATCCTTATCTTCCCGTTGGTAAGCGTCGAAGCCTAGGACGTCGATCAAGTCATGTCCGGGGTAACGTTCCAGATAAGACGCTTGATCCTGCGGCTCTGTACCTGTGGAATAAGCGTATACGATCTGGTCTGTTGCTCCGTGAGCGTTTAGATAATCGGCGGTCATTCGCCATAGCGCCTTGTATTCATCCGTGGTACATAAATTCTGTCCCCACCAGAACCAACTTCCGGTGTGTTCGTGCCAAGGACGGAATAGGACGGGAATCTTGGTGCCATCGCTTGTTTTCAAGGAAAGGATGAAATCATTCACTTTGCCTAGCCAACTTTGGAATTTCTCATAGTTCTCCCCTTCCGGAAGGATCGATTTCACGACAGCATGGTCTGATACGTCCCAAGCGTCCCCTCCGGTTTTAGGGTTACGGGGATGCCAACTTAAAGATACCAAGCCTCCCCGGTTATATTGGTTGATGATTTCCTTGCGTATTTTCTCGAAAGGTACTTTATCAAGGCTTTTATCTCCCCCGAGTTCGATCTCTCCAAGATCAAAGCTGATAACGGCCGGATAATCGCCGCATACTTTTCGCACGTCTGAGCCTCCTTCGTCAAATTCCCATCCGATCCCATAAACCGTATCATCGTGATGTCCGAACATGATTCCTTTTTGTGGAATCGCACGTAGGTTCTCTATTAAACGTTCTCTCGGCGAACCCTGTTCGCTTGTCGGCTCTAGTCCTTTCTTCGATGGTGAACAGGCGATTAATGCCCCTAGGCATAACATGGTAATTAATTTCGTGTTCTTCATGATAACTGTCTTTCTTTATGAACGCGAATGTAAGAGGTATCGGGCAGACAATCTAGTATTATTTTATCGGATAGTGGTATTATTTTTATTTCTTAGCTTGTACCTGTATACGTTCTTTCGAGGTTATCTTCTTCTCAAATACCCTTGTGTCGATCTTGATAGGCTCGCTCGTGAAATCCGGGACATTATAGGAATAGACAGAGCGATCGTAATAGGTTTCCGGATCTTCCTGGGGAAGGAGAAAGGGCTTGCTTATCTTGCCATTCTCATCCATGCTAGCCAGATAAAGGCGGGTATAAAGGCCGTCACCCCGGCGGCTACTGAAGACAAACCAGCGGGAGTTGCTACTCCAGTTGTGAAAGCTTTCGGTGTCATCGCTATTTACTTCGGATAGCTTGCGGAGGTCTCCGCTTGTCAAGTCCAGTAACCATAGATCCGCCTCTTTATGCCAGATCGAAAAGTTTCCGTAATCGGATAAGGTGAACATAATATATTTGCCGTCATAGGAAGGACGGGGGAAAGATACGCTTTTCCCTAAAGCCTCAGCGTTCACCAATGTATCGATACGGCTCCCGAATGTACCGGCAGAGGGATCAAAATCTATACTACATAAATTATATCTTATCTCTTTATATTCTTCGGGAATCTTTTTAGCCTCGGCGGAACAAAAGTAAAGCGTACGACCATCCGGGGAGAATGCGGGGAAGGTCTCGAACCTGTCTTTCTTTTGCAAAGAATCGCAAAGAAGTAGACGATGATCTGCCGGATGGTAAACGACTACATCAGATTCCAAATCCAAGACTTCTACCCGCTCGTCCTTAACCGTATGGAACGATTGCCGGGTGTTGTTCGTGGAATACGCTATATATTCGCCTCCGGGATGCCAGTAGGGATAGACGCAAGCGGCGATTGTCTGATCTGTTTTCGTGTTGAGGTATTCATCCTTATTGCCGGTTCTCACAAAAGTAGCTCCATGCGTTCCTCGGATGTGAAGACTGAAATGGCTCGGGTCCGTACGATTGAAGGCATGGCAGTTTACGCACATACCTTTGACCAGCGTGTTTTCCACCAAAGGTCTTTCTTTATGAGACGATAGATCACGCTCATAAATACCCATACGGCTATAGACTTCATAACCGGGAGCGATCTTTCGGTATACTAGGCCGTAATCGATCGGGTGGGGGCTGATGTACATGGGGAAAGGTTTGTAAGTACTCCATTTACCCTTTTGCTTGATACTGACAGTAAAGAGTAAACTATCGCCTTGATTGGAGTTGAGCAGTTGCTTCCACTCTTTTTCCGGGAAATTGACATGCTTCGCGTTTATATGTACCTCTTTGCCTTGGTGCCCTTTTACGATAACATCTATCCGTTCATAGGAGGTATCCGTATAAGAGAAATTCATTGGAGCTATCGTGGCGGGAACTGTTACCCCGATATAATCCGGATAGATGGACGGGTATTTCTCTATTTGTTCGGGGGATACCACCGAATCCCCACAAGCGGTAAATAACGCTATACATATACTATATAATAAGATAAGCTTTCTCATGGCCGTTTATTTTCTGAATAATAAGTAATACCAAAATGTCTTCTCGTATTTCGGGCGAAGGATAGGCTCGGAGTCTTTCTGCGTCATATAGACACGGGCGAACTCGCTTACCCCTTCCAATACGTTGCGGGAGATGCTCCAAGGAAGGCCTTGGAAATTAGGATGCTGCTGTGTCCAAATGAAAATCAATGCCTCTTGATAAGAGATGGGTATGTGGTTATAGCCCAGATCTTTTCCCAGCGGATAATATTTCATGAAACGTTCCAGATCCTTCTTTTGCAAGACATAGGCTAACATATACTCGAAAGCCATCCGGTTACTTTTGTTATGTTGCAGCAATAAGCCTAGCATGACATCCATTTCCGTGTCGCTAAACAAGAAATCTTCCGTATATCGGGCTTTTCTCAACCATCCCCATTCGGGATGCTTCTCTATCTTTTCATCGTTATTTAGGTAGCTCATGGCATGGGTCGCCCATTTCTTATAGAACAAGGTATGCTGCAAAGCCCGCAGGTATTTGGCGGCGACAGCGTATTGTCCATTGATCAAGTTGGTCTCGGCCAGACGCATATAGGCACGTCCGCTTTTCTTATAGTCGGGGATAGCCTCCATCGCCTCGAACATATAGCGCTGTGAGGAGTTGATCATTCCCAGATGATAGAATATCTCGCTGGTTGGGAGCGGTGAGGTAAAATCTCTTTGGAAGGTCGGGATCAATCCTTCCGTTCCATTCTGGTAGAAATGGAACATGCGATCCCCTAATTGTCCGGTCTTGGCGAGAGCCAGATTTAAGCAGGTCACGGAGAAGGGGGAATTAGGCTCTTTGTTTTCTGCCGCCTTGATGATCTGGTTCCATTGTTTCATGCGGGTGAGGTAGTCGTATTTCATAGCCTCCTCCTTATCCGAATTGCTGGCGGCGTGAATCCATGTGCCACCACCGATAAGGAGCAGGGTGGAGATAATACCCATCCATGCCTTAGTGCTCTTTACGGATGGGGGAAGTAAAGCAAGTGCCCCGGGGGTTATGGCAACGGTAGCAATAACAACTAACAGGGTGTTGGGAACGATCATGGGGAAACGATAATAATCGATGCCGGTCATGAGGCTAAGCAATGGATATTGCGTAAGGCTTTGTGCCAATAGGGGGCATAGGATTCCAAGCAAGATGTAGATAGGAATCCAAATATAGGATTTGTTGTATGTGGCTGGCACGGATTTGATGCAATGCCCGATTATTACTCCGATCACGAAGATGAAATAGGCCCCACCACCTACCACCCTGTAGAGCACCGGCATCATTAGGAGCGTATAGATAATTCGTCCCCATGAATGAGCGGTTTTTCGCTGGATGACTAGAGCGAAGAGGGCGAGAGTTATGGAGACGGGGAATGCCAGCAGGGCATTCTCATCACATAAAAATACCCAGAGCAGGATGGAAGGGAGAAAGCTGAGCGGATACCAAAAGTCGGAAGCCCCCATTTGTTTGGCCAGCCAGTTTATTTGCCGTTGGATAAGCACGATAACGATCGCCAAGATCGTAGCCCCTGCCCAAGCGAAATAATAGAACTGCGTCAGGAACTCCGCTATATATTCAGCGATGCCTCCGGGATGGAGACATTTGTCGATTCCATATTCCGGCGTGAATAGGAATAACTGGAATTGCTCGTGGTAATGTAAATGATGAGGATAATAAAGTCCCCAAAACAGGCAAATCGCACAGCCGAATAATAAGGAGGCGATTCCTCTTATGTATCTATATTTACGTGTATTTTCCATGATTCTATTATTTAAAAGTCTCAGCTTCCTCGTCGTAGTAGATCTCTTGTACATCTTCAGCGTCGAAAGGAAGCTCGCTAGTGGATAATTCAGGTATATTATAAGATTTTAACGTGATATCGTAATGTTCCGGATCCTCTTGCGGGAGTACGAACGGTTTATAGGCTTTTCCCGTACTATCCACGTAAGAGAAATAAGGCTTTCCGTATAGTCCGTCATCCCGCTTACTGGCAAAGACAAACCAATGGCTGTTAGAGGACCAGCTATGGTAGGTATCCGATTTATCGGAGTTGACGGCAGGTAAGGTATCTATCTTCCCGGTCTGGAGGTTCATCATATGCAGGTCTGTTTCTCGGTGCCAGATCGGGAAGGTTCCATAATCGGCTACCGTGAAAAGCAGGTATTTACCGTCGGGCGATATCTTGGGATGGCAGGCGGAGCCATTATGCTTCTGGGCATCCCATACGGTCTCGATCCGTTGGCCCCATTCCTTGGTATCTTTATGGAAAGATATGCGGCATAGGGAATATTTTAGGTTATGGATACTATCGGGCAACGGCTGGATGGGAGCGGAGCAATAATAGATCCAGTTCCCATCGGGCGAGAAAGTTGGGAAAGTCTCTAACTCATCCTTCCGGCTAGTCAATGGGGAGGTGATGAGTTGTTTCTTTCTGAAATCTGCGACCATTAGGTCGGAGGTCGTATCATAGACTTCCAACCGCTTACTCCCTAACGAATGAAAAGCAGGGATGATAATATTCGTGGAAAAAACAGCGAACTGCCCCGATGGATGGAAATCGCCATAAACAGCCCCGTTTGGCAGATTGTCGTTGCTCAGTTTCAACTTCCTCAAATGTCCGTTACGGTTCAGCAGGGTGCCTCCTTGCTTTCCCCGTAAATGGAACATGGATAAACTTCCTTTCTTATTTCCGTAAATATGGCAGTTCATGCAAGAACCGTCGGTATCTTTGTTGTCGGCGATAATCCGTTCTTCAAAAGAATTAATCTCCCGTTCGCATAATTGGATTTTGTTCCATACCTCGTAACCCGGTTCGATAAGCCGGTAGCTTATATAACTATCCAGTTTCTCCGGAACTACTTGCCAGTAGAAAGAGGGGTAACGGAGCCATTTACCCTTGATACGGGCGACTACGGTTATTTGCAGGCGGTTGCCCACTTCCTGCTCTAAAAGGCTTTCCCATAGGTTTAAAGGGAAAATAGCTTTCTTTCCGAAAGATAATTGTATCTCTTTTGATTCCCCTTTCAAAGTTACTTGCATAGCGTCCGCATCGTTTCTCAATAAGAAGTTGAGAGGGGCGATATTCGTGGGAATCATGATATCCGTATAATCGGGATACATAGGGATTGGGTCTGTGGTATCCTCTATTTGCTTCGGGGTAGGGGCACATCCTGCCAGCAAGCAGATTATCCAGACGAGGTAATAGGTTATGTTCTCTTTCATGATTCTTACTTCTTTCATGGCTTACTCTCCTTTCCGGGCTCTGTGGTCGCAAAATGATAATAGAACCAATAGGTCTTGCCGTATTTCTCTTTCAAACTCGTGTCCTTTGCCTCATAAAGCCGGGTATAATCGGCGAATTCTTTCGCTATCTCTACCGGGATTTGGTATTTTATAAGCTCTTCCGCACGGATATTACCTTGGCGGGCGAGATGGATCAGCAGGGCCTCGGCGAAAATGGGACTAGAGACCTTACCCGGTACATAATCTTCTACAAAAGAACGGAGATCTTTGGAGAGTAAATGATAGCAGAGTAAATATTCGTAAGCACGGAGATTGCCGGCGTTCGAGGCGACTAAGTTCTGTAAGGAAGTCACGGCATCGTTACCGGAACGTAGTTGGTCTTGGGTCGGGATGTCTCTGCGTTTCTTCTCCAGCCACTCCTTTACTTGCGGGGTTTGCTGACCGGGTATTCTCTTTTCGGCCCAGCTTTTATGAAGGAGTGTCTTGTCTAATATACGTAGATATTTAAGAACTGCCTCATCATCCCCATTGACCAGATTGATCTCAGCCAGCCGTTTGATCATACGGCTACCCGAATTGCGAGGAGAGAAGATCATACTTAGCATGGCGCAATGCTCGGCCATAGTCATATCTCCTAACGTGAACCATAACTCGTTGGCGAATAGGATAGAGAGAAAAGAAGCGGATGGGTTCACGGGAAGGATCAACCCATTCGTACCCGGTTGATTCCACGCTAGGAGGTTCCGGGAGAGAGATACGGGTGAGTTGATCTCGGATGGATGCGTGGCATTGTACAGGTTCCGGTAATAGGTCACCCAAAGGATTTGGCGGTCTGTCTCGAGATGTTTCCTCATCTTTTGTATATTTCCGAAATAATGTTCCACATCGAGGCTGAGTACATACTCCCGGTCGAGATCCGGCTTACTCCACCAAGTGGTAGCGGGATATTGGGTCGCTGGAAGAAGCAATATACCAACTGCGAGCAGGGCACTTAGCTTTTGATGGTGCGCTATGATTCCGGCGGCCAGCATAAGGGCCAGACAGAGCCATGCCCCGTACCCGAAGCACCAATAGCAAAGAAGCATGGCGGGAATGCAGGTAAGAAGACGTTGCCCCTCAGTTTGGCTCCGGCTATATAACAGGAAAACACCTTCTGCTCCGATCAAGGAGAGAGTTGCGGATAACGGATAGGCGAGTCCGCAAGACCTTCCGGCCTCCCATAATACAAGTAGTATCATAAGAGGAAGGGCGTATCTCTTGCTGACGAATTGCCGGAATGTCCGATAGGTAAGCAGGGCAAATAAAGTTAAGACAACGCTTAGGATGAACGGGCCTCCCCCGATATAATAAAAGAATTGCGTGAGGAAATCGCCGGTGAGACAAGCCAGCCACGCTTCCTCCTGAAAATATCCACGGAGAAACTCACCGCTGTACAAGAACAGCATCATTTGCTCTTTGTGGAACAAATGATAGGGGTACATCCAGAAGAAGAAAGCGAAGATCGCTATCGCCAGTACCGCTAGCGTGATCGACAGATCCTGTTTAATGATTCGCTTCATCCAGTTCCTTTCGTTGCTCTTCGGTCAAGGAGGTTTTTATCATCTTATAGAGGAATTTCCCGACCGTTTGGTTGATATGTTCTTTCATGAACGCATAATTAAAAGCTTGCGTCTCTACTCTCAAGGAATCCCATGTCTGCTTGATGCGGGTGGAATCTTCCGGCGAGCAAGTCTTAAGCGCTGTCCATAGGGCATAGGATTCGCTATTGGTCTTTTGCTTCCGGTCTTTCCAATGCTGCAAGGCGTCGTTTTGCGGTGTACCGGAGGCCGAGCTGATGGAGTCTATCCGTACTGAGGTCACACCCGGTTCCGTTACGACCAGTAGCTCTTGGAACTTGAGACGCAAAAGGATGCGCATACGGAGGACTTTCATCTCTTCTCCCGTTCCTTGGAAAGTAAACCGTGCGTTCTCTATTCTCGTAGAATCGATATTTTCGATTGAGGCGTTTTCCATGGGTGCCAGATAAATCCATTCCCCATCCTGCTGCGCAGTGGGTAAGGTGCCTTCTATGATGTATTGGGAGTCGTTAGATTGACAGGCAAATAGGCACAACAAAGTGAATACTCCTATAAATAGATATTTCATCGATCGTGTTCATTAGTAATTAGAGACTCAAAGTTTAGACTGCGTAAAGTTAGTGTTTTTTCGGAAAAAGGAATGATGTTTTTTTGACAAAGGGTGATACTTAATTTACGTAGCTGTTGGGGAGGAATGAAAAAAAGGAGGACGCTAATTCAGACATCCTCCCTTTTTATGAAATAAAGAACAATTAAGCGTTTAGGACTTTCTTGAAGCGACGGATAAATTCCTTGGCCTCATCCATCGTCAAGCAAAGCGGAGGAAGCAGACGGATCGTATGGGTTCCGGCTACACCCGTGAACACTTTCTCCTCAAAGAGAAGTTTGCTACGCACTTCCTTGATAGATTCCTCGAACTCGATACCGATCATCAAACCACGGCCCCGAATTTCCTTGATACCCGGAAGTTTATGAAGCTCTTCCAATAAATAGGCACCCACTTTCGCCGCGTTATCAATCAAACGCTCGTCTTCCATTATATCAAGAACGGCGATAGCGGCCGCGCAAGCCAAATGGTTACCGCCGAAAGTAGTGCCGAGCATACCATAAACCGGCTTGAATTTCGGGCTGATCAATAACCCACCCATCGGGAAGCCATTGGCGATACCTTTCGCTACTGAGATCAAATCCGGCTTGATACCGGCATATTGATGCGCGAAGAATTTACCGCTTCTTCCATATCCGGACTGGATCTCATCCAAGATCAGACAGGCATCATAAGTCGTACACAGGTTGCGTAACTCACGCATAAAATCATCCGTTGGCAATTGGATGCCACCTACACCTTGGATACCTTCGATGATCACGGACGATACATCCCCCTTCTTCAACTCTTCCTCTACGGCGGAAGCGTCGTTCAATGGAAGATAAGTAACCGCTAGATCCTCATTTACCGGAGCGATGATCTTCGGGTTATCCGTGACACGGACGGCGGCGGAGGTACGCCCATGAAAGGCGTGCTTGAATGCGATCACCCGCTTCTTGCCATTATGGAAAGAGGCGAGCTTTAACGCGTTCTCGTTCGCCTCCGCTCCGGAGTTGATCAAGAACAACGAATAATCATCGTAGCCGGAAGCCTTCCCTAGCTTATCCGCTAATTTTTGTTGCAAGCTATTGATAACCGAGTTCGAGTAAAAGCCTAATTTATTTACCTGCTCGGTAATCGCCTTTACGTAAGTAGGGTGGCTGTGCCCCACCGAGATCACGGCATGGCCGCCATATAAGTCGAGGTACTCGTTTCCCTCGCTATCCCATACATGACATCCCTTGCCTTGTACGATCTCTATATTAAATAATGGATATACGTCGAATAAATTCATCTTTATAGTATTTTTTAAAACGCGGAGGGTTTTAAGTGTAAGCCAACCGTCTCCTCCAACCCGAACAATAGATTCATGTTGTGGACCGCTTGGCCGCTAGCGCCCTTCAATAAGTTATCGATCATAGAGATGATAAGAAGCTTATCATCTATTTTCTGTAAGTGGATCAAGCATTTATTCGTATTTACCACTTGTTTCAAATCCGGGTTCTTATCAGTGATAAACGTGAAGCTGTGATCATCATAATATTCCTCATAAATACGTCGGATCTCCACCAAGTCGATCTTGCAATCGATGTACGTCGTGGCGAATATGCCACGGGAGAAATTACCGCGTACGGGGATGAAGTTGATCCGGCTTGAATAGCTCTTCTGCAACTGGCTCAAGCTCTGGTTGATCTCGGCCAAGTGCTGATGCGTAAAAGGCTTATAGATCGATATGTTGTCGTTGCGCCAGCTAAAGTGAGAGGTGGAAGAAGGCTTCACGCCCGCTCCCGTCGATCCCGTGATGGCATTGACATGCAAGTCGGAATTCAGCATCAAGTGCTTCGCCAACGGCAATACGCCCAATTGGATGCAAGTAGCGAAACAACCGGGGTTCGCTATATGCCGGGCGTTGCAAATCCGGCGGCGGTTCAATTCCGGCAGGCCGTACACGAAATCGTGCTCCGGGCCTTCGATCCGGTAGTCCATGCTCAGGTCGATAATCTTCACGTTCTCGGGGACCGTGTGGCTCTCCATGAACTTTTTCGTATCGCCATGAGCGGTACAGAAGAACAGAAGGTCGATGCTATCTAACGGCAACTCGCTGGTGAACACCAAATCCGTCTCGCCATAAAGACCGCCATGCACGTCCGTGATCTTGTTACCGGCGTTACTGCTACTGTTTATAAATGTAAGCTCGGCATCAGGGTGGTTTAGGAGCAGGCGGATCAATTCACCCGCCGTGTAACCCGCTCCGCCTATAATTCCGCATTTAATCATATCTCTTCGTCTTTATGGTTCGTATAATAAACACGCAACGGAGTGGAAAGAACCTTGATGAAGCCTTTAGCGTCCTCGGCGGTCCAACCTTTCTGCATCTCTCCGTACTCACCGAATTTCGTCTTCACCAAGTCATCCTCAGATTCTACGCCAACGGTAGAGAAGGACAACGGACGAAGCTCCAGAATAGCCGTACCGTTCACGTTACGCTGAGACTCTTGCAACATCGCCTCGATATCGCGCATCACCGGTTCCAGATATTGGCTCTCGTGCAAGAACATGCCGTACCAGTTCGCTACCTGATCCTTCCAGTATTGTTGCCATTTGCTCAACGTATATTTCTCTAGGAAGCGGTGCGCCCCGATAATCAACATAGGAGCGGCAGCCTCGAAACCGACCCGTCCCTTGATACCGATGATCGTATCGCCCACGTGCATATCACGGCCGATACCGTAAGCGGCCCCGATCTCCTCGATCTTCTGGATAGCGGCGATCTTATCCTCGAACACCTCACCATTCACGGCATGAACCTCACCGTTCTTGAACTCGATGCGCAATTGCTCGCTGCCGGTCTTCTCCACTTGTTTCAGATAAGCGCTCTCGGGCAGTCCTTGCGCGGAATCAAGAATCTCGCCACCGCAGATAGAGGTTCCCCAAAGACCTACGTTATAGGAATATTTCAACTTCGTGAAATCGGCCTCGAAACCGTGCTCCTTCAAGTAGTTGATCTCTTCCTCGCGGCTCAAGGCCATATCGCGGGTCAACGTGATAATCTCCACGTTCGGAGCCAATACCAAGAAAGTCATATCGAAACGGATCTGGTCGTTACCGGCTCCGGTAGAACCATGGGCGATAGCGTCGGCGCCAATCTCGTTCGCGTAGCGGGCGATCGCCAAGGCTTGGAAGATACGCTCGGAGCTTACGGAGATCGGATACGTACCATTACGCAGCACGTTTCCGAAAATCATGTACTTCAAGCTCTTCTCGTAATACTCTTTCGTAACGTCGATCGTCACGTATTTCGTGGCGCCTAGCTTATAGGCGTTCTCCTCGTTTTGTTTCAATTGTTCCTCGCTGAAACCACCTGTGTTAGCGCAAGCGGCGTATACCTCGTATCCTTTTTCTTTAGCCAGATACATGACCGTGAATGAGGTATCCAAACCTCCGCTGAACGCTACTACTACTTTCTTCTTCATCGTTTCTTTATTTTATGTTGTTTTTCTATCGTATTAATTTAGTCCTTTTTAGTCTGATTACGGGCCTCCCGCTCTCGTTGCGCACGATGCGGATCGGCCGGGTCGAACAGCATGGCCGTGCAGATGCAATACTTACGTTCGGTGCGTTCCAAGATATCGTGGTTCACGCAACCGTTGCAACCTCGCCAGAAAGCCTCATCGTCCGTCAAGTCGGAGAACGTAACCGGTACATATCCCAGCTCGGTATTCATCTTCATCACGGCAGCGCCGGAGGTAAGGCTGAATATCTTCGCTTTCGGCCAGCGCATGCGGGCAAGTTGGAAAGTCATGTCTTTGATGCGTTTCGCGATACCCAAGCCCCGGAAATTCGGATGTACGATCAAGCCGGAGGTAGTCACGTACTGCTTGTTTCCCCATGACTCGATATAACTAAACCCGGCGAACTCGTTTCCCGCCAAGGCGATCACCGCTTTGCCCTCTTTCATCTTCTGGGCCACATACTCGTGCGTACGTTTGGCGATACCCGTGCCCCGGACTTTAGCGGCAGACTCGATCGTATCTAGGATCGTATCCACATATACCTCGTGAGAGGCATCAGCGATCATAACATCAATTTCTATTTCTTGTTCCATTTTATTGTTTGTTCTTAGTTTTTTCCTTTTATATAAAATGTGATAAAGCGGCAATCACCTTCTCTTGGCTCACACCGTTGCGGGGGATTACCAAGATCGTATCGTCTCCGGCTATGGTGGCCAGTATCTCGCTGGGGGCATGGGAGTCTATGTCCGAGGCAATTCCCATGGCGTAACCCGGTCGTGTCTTCACCACCGCCAAGTTTCCGGAAAACTCGATATTCGGCTTTTTCTTGCCTTCAGGCTGTGCTTGTTTGCTTATACTCTCTTCGGGAAGGCGATATACATAATCTCCGGTTCCGTCGTGTACCTTGGCTACTTTCAGTTGCTTGATGTCGCGGGAAAGCGTAGCTTGCGTAACCGAGAATCCGCTATCTTCCAGTTCTTTAAGCAGTTCTTCTTGATTACTTATCACTTTCGTCTGTATAATACCGCAAATGGCATCCAATCGTTCCTTCTTTGTACTCATGTTGTATATTTATGCAAAACAGGCTGCAAATATAAAGAGTATTGTTGAATAAATATACAATCAAGGGCTTTTTTTTCTGATATAAGTAGGGGGTAAGGGATTTTCCTGCTTAGTCTAGGTTTAATCACTGTAAGTGTTAGGCATTTCATCTATTTATATTCATCTTCTATCAGCCGTTGGAGGATCATGCAACAGCTGTTAGAAGATCATGTACCAATTGGTAGATGATTATGCAACGGATGGTAGATGATGAATGTCATTCAAAGAAAAGGCTAATACTTCCTATAGAAAGAACGAAAGGGTGTGGTCGTTTTGAACAAAATGGTAGTATCTTTGCGTTATTAAAAAGAGAGTATCAGGTTTAATTTCAAGTAAAAGGATATGAGAAAAATAGCAAGTTTATTCGTGGCCTTGCTTTTATTGGCAGGCTGTTCCAGCGTACCGTTGACAGGACGTAAGCAAGTGTTGTTGGTTTCGGACCAAGAGGTGTTGTCGTCCAGCCTTACCCAGTATAACGATTATATAAAGACGGCGAAAAAATCGACGAACGTGAACAAGAGCGCTATGGTAACCCGGGTCGGAAAGAAGATAGCCGCCGCTACGGAGGACTATTTGCGGGCGAACGGGATGGCGGATGAGGTAAAAAACTTCTCTTGGGAGTTTAATTTGGTGAATGATCCGCAGGTGAACGCCTTCTGTATGCCGGGAGGCAAGATCGTGGTGTACGAGGGATTGCTGCCTTTAGTTTCCTCGGACGATGAATTGGCGGTGGTCATCGGGCATGAGGTCGCCCATGCCGTAGCTAAACACAGCAATGAGCGTATGAGCCAGCAACTAATGGCCCAATATGGGGCGGCTATTTTAGGTGCGGCCGTAAGCAATAAGAGCGCGGCGGTACAGCAAGCGGCCAATACAGTATATGGTGTGGGAGCGCAGTATGGCGTAATGCTTCCTTTCTCCCGTAAGCACGAGTCGGAAGCGGATTATATGGGATTGGTATTCATGACTATGGCGGGATACAATCCGGACGTGGCAGTCAACTTCTGGCAAAAGATGTCCGCCGGAAAGAGTGGCTCTACGCCGGAATTTATGAGTACGCACCCCAGTGATGCCACTCGTATAGCGGAAATCCAAAAAGTCCTACCCGCAATCAAAACCAAATACAAAAAGTAGTTGACAGTTGACAAGTGACAGTTATTTTACCACTTGTCTCAATTTTCAATTAAACAAGATTCCCATCTTGTTCATTAAGAAACAAGCATTCATATTCTGGGCTATCCCTTCTCTTAGTTGATAAGAGAAGGATAGCTCCTCGTCTTTTATATCCGCTTCGAAGCGGTAATTCTTTATTTGTTCCGGGAACTCTTCCTCCAAAGTACCCAACACTAAATCGTGGGTGGCGATGATGCCGCAAGCCTTATAAGCGACCAGCTGTTTCATAAGGGCAAGAGAGCCTTTCTGCTTGTCGATAGAATTTGTTCCCTTCAAGATCTCGTCCAAGATGATAAATAGCTTCTCCCCGTTTTGCAGCCTGTCGATAATCATTTTCAGCCGTTTCAACTCCGCGAAGAAATAAGACTCGTTGCTAGCCAAGGAATCCGAGGTACGCAAGCTGGTAACCATGTGGGCGGGATAAACCGTCAAGGAGGCGGCACAGACCGGAGCGCCTACGCAAGCCAATAAGTAATTGACACCGATCGTCCGGAGGTATGTACTTTTTCCGGCCATATTCGCTCCAGTGATAATCAGGAACCAAGGACTTTTGCGGATATCGATATCGTTCTTTACGCAGACATCCCGGTTCAAAAGAGGATGTCCCAAAGCCTTGCCTTCCATTTGGAAATAAGTGTCGGCAATCTCCGGATAGATGTATTCCGGATGGTTGAAAGCGAAACCACCCAACGAGTTCAGCGCGTCGAAACGAGCCAGCGCGTCGAACCAAAGCGGAAGTTTATCGGAGTAAGTCTGAATCCAGCGTTCCAAAAGGATGGCATGGCGTGTATCCCGCAAGTAGAAGAGATTGAAAATGATACCCGCCAAACTGAATCGTTGGTCTAATCCTCCGATATACGACGACAAGCGTTTGATAGCATGCGAGGCCAATTCCTTCTCATTCGCTAATTGCCCGCTGATCTCTTTCAGCTCTTCCGACTGGAAATTATCTTCTTCCACACATTGCATCAGCTTTGAGTACCGATTGAAAATAGACTCCATCTTATTGACGGTCGCGTAAAGCGCATTGATTTCCTTGGCTCGTCCGTAAGCGATCACTAACGTGATTAAGAAATAAATATTCAATAAACTCCCGCTGATCCAATCCAGCGAGTAAGCGATACCCAATACGATCCACAACACTGGGACCGCCCAGATCAATAGTTTCCACGGTAGGCTATCAACGAATTTATGCTTACGCTGAGTGAGTCGGTCCATAAAGTTGATATCGTTGTCTCTCGTATCTTGCGTGTCCTGCCGGATGATTCCCGTCACATAGAAATGCTGCCGTAAGGCGGATAAAGCCGCTAATTCCTTGACAGCCTCTTGCCGTTTGACGATCTCCTTCTTATCTGTCAAGGGATTCGAGAGCCAACCGGCCAGTCGTTCCCGCCCGAACCCGGTTACGGTACGATTGAGCGATTGAAACAAGGAGCGGTCTCCAAACACATCCAGATCCAAGCAGAAAGAGTGCTCGCCCGAGATCTTATCGGCCGCCCCGTCGAACGCGCTGAAATCATAGTCTAGTCCTTTTAGCTCATCCTCGTTCAGTTTGATCAAGGTCTCGGCGTATACTTTCCGTGCGTACATTTTATTATGGTACCACATCAGGAGCGCGAACGGGATGATATAAGCGAAGGTGATCCCCGTCAGCCATTGCCAACTCTCATCCCTGAATATCCATAAGGAGAGGATCGCTCCCACCACTAAAGCCAACCGGATACTCCCCATCAAATGGATCTTCTTTTTCAAATTACCCAAGCGCCGTGTATAAGCGTCGATATTTTCTTTGTAATAACTATAGATTTCTTCCATAGCCGCGAATATAGGAAAAATGAACTAACCTCTTGAATTTTGGTTTATATATTATATTCATAGGTGAAATGACCATTATTCATGTAATTTGGGCGATAAAGCCAACTGCCGTTTCCCCTATATTCGCGGACATATTTATAATTTAAGATCATTTATGAAAAAAACGATTATATCCTTTCTCTTCCTTCTTGTTTGCGGTATGGCACATTCGCAAGTTTTAGCGAAAGGGCCGGAAGAGAGTTATAATGCGGATAGTATTCGTGCGATTTTGGATAAGTCACCTTATTTTACCTTATTCAAGGACAATTATTTTATTGGCGGTATCCCTATCGGCAACAAGCCTACGGCGAGAAACTCCGACGTTAAATTCCAGTTGAGCATCGCCCAGCGTCTTACGAAAAGTAAACTCCCCTTCGATACCTATCTTTTCTTGCAATACACGCAAAAGGCTTTTTGGAATGTCTTTCAAGAGTCCTTGCCGATGCGCGACTTGAATTTTAATCCGGGTATCGGTTTGGGGCACCTTATCGTGCATAAGAATAAATATATCGGGAAAGGCTATTTGATGGTCGAGCACGAGTCGAACGGTAAAGATAGCATCTTCTCCCGAAGTTGGAACAAGATCACCCTAGCGGCGGCTGTCCTGTTGAATAAGAACTGGGAAGTTCAATTCAAGGGCTGGATACCGATCGTGGACGGTAAGGAAAATAAAGACATCCTTAAATATAATGGTATATTCCAAGTAGCCGCCAATTACCGGACAGACAACAGGCGCTTTAACTGCGGGGTTATCTTGACCAAACGAAAGACTTGGTTCAGCTTTAACACTCAGATCGAGTTGAGCTATAAGTTTAATAATAACGAGAACCAATATTTCTTCCTGCAATATTATAATGGTTACGGTGAGAACCTTTTGGAATACAATCAATACAAAAGCATGCTGCGGATCGGTTTCGTGATCAAGCCGCAAGATTTCAGTATTTACTAAAAAATATCCTTCTTGATAGATCTCATTGATCGGGCGATAGATGTAATATATGATACATTTCGTTTCTTTAGGAAACAATACATTTACAGACTTTGTTTTCTAATATATTGAACGTTTCCCGGATAATTAAAGAGATACGCCATGAAGGAAAAAATTGAACAATTAAAAGCTCTCAACCACAAAGCTGAGTTAGGGGGCGGAGAAGACCGCATCGCGAAGCAACATGCGGCAGGTAAACTAACCGCTAGAGAAAGAATCGAACTACTATTGGAAAAAGGTAGTTTCGTGGAAATCGACAAGTTCGTGACACATACGTGCCATGAGTTCGGTTTAGAAAAACAGCGTCCATTAGGGGATGGCGTGGTCACCGGTTACGGAATGATCGGGCAACGCACGGTATTTGTTTTCGCTCAGGACTTCACGGTATTCGGTGGAGCCTTGTCCGAGACGTATGCCCGTAAGATCTGTAAGATCATGGACATGGCAACGGAACTAGGCGCTCCGGTGATCGGGTTGAACGATTCGGGAGGCGCACGTATTCAAGAAGGAGTTCGTTCCTTGGCGGGATACGCCGAGATATTCCTCCGGAACTCGTTGGCTTCGGGCGTGATCCCGCAGATTAGCGCCATTATGGGCCCGTGTGCGGGTGGAGCGGTTTACTCGCCGGCGTTGACGGACTTTATCTTTATGGTAAAACAAACGAGCTATATGTTTATCACCGGCCCGGAGGTCGTGAAAAGCGTGACGCAAGAAGAGGTTACGATGGAGAATCTGGGAGGCTCGGAAGTGCATAGCACCCGTTCCGGAGTGGCTCATTGCACGGCGGATAACGATATGGATTGTATCTTGAAGATACGTGAGTTGATGTCGTTCTTGCCGAATAATAATATGGAAGAGCCGCCATTCGTTCCTACTACCGATAGCCCGAACCGCATCGATCCGCAATTGGATCTGCTGGTTCCTACTAATCCCAACCAGCCGTACGACATGAAAGAGTTGATCCTTTCCGTGGCTGATGATCAAAACTTCTTCGAGATACAAGAGGAATATGCCAAGAACATCATTATCGGTTATATTCGTTTGAATGGAAAGACGATCGGTGTCGTGGCGAATCAACCTGCCGCGTTGGCCGGTACGCTGGATATCAACGCGTCCGTAAAGGCCGCCCGTTTCGTCCGTTTCTGCGATGCGTTTAATATACCGTTGTTGACGCTGGTGGATGTACCGGGTTTCTTGCCGGGCGTGAACCAAGAGTACGAGGGAATTATCCGTCATGGCGCTAAGTTATTGTATGCGTATTGCGAGGCTACCGTGCCGAAAGTGACCGTCATTACCCGAAAGGCTTACGGCGGCGCTTACGACGTGATGAGCTCCAAGCATATCCGGGGCGATATCAACTTCGCTTATCCAACCGCCGAGATCGCTGTCATGGGACCGGATGGTGCCGTGAATATCTTGTTCCGTAAGGATTTGAAGACCGCGGAAGATCCCGAAGGCAAACGGAAGGAATTGCAAGCCGATTACCGGGAGAAGTTCGCTAACCCGTACCGGGCCGCTGAGTTAGGCTATGTAGACGAGATCATCGAGCCGTCTATCACACGCAGCCGCTTGATCCGTAGTTTTGAGTTGCTGGCCAACAAACGGCAATCCAATCCTCCGAAGAAGCATTCCAATATTCCTCTTTAAAAACGAATCCTTATGATAAAGAAAGTATTAGTAGCCAATCGTGGCGAGATAGCGATGCGGATATTCCGCACCTGCCGGGTGATGAACATCCCAACCGTAGCGATCTATACGCATGTGGATCGCGGAGCATTACATGTACGTTATGCGGAGGAAGCCTACTGCATCTCGGAAGATGAAGCGGATACCTCTTACTTGAAGCCGGACTTGATCCTTGAGATCGCCAAGAAGACAGGAGCCGCCATTCATCCGGGTTACGGCTTTTTGTCGGAGAACGCCGACTTCGCCCGTCGTTGCGAGGAGGAGGGCGTGATCTTTATCGGCCCGAGCGCCGACGTGATTGCGAAGATGGGTATCAAGACCGAGGCTCGTAAGATCATGAAAGAAGCCGGTGTGCCGGTTGTACCCGGAACGGAAAAGCCGGTGACGGACATAGAGGATGCCAAGAAGGTAGCCGCCGAGGTGGGTTATCCGATTATGCTAAAGGCGCTTGCCGGAGGCGGTGGAAAGGGTATGCGTTTGGTACATAGCGAGGATGAGATGGAAGCGGCTTTCCGTATGTCTCGTTCCGAGGCGGCCAACTCGTTCGGAAACGACGCCATCTATATCGAGAAGTATATCGAGAACCCCCATCATATCGAGGTGCAGGTACTCGGGGATAAATATGGGAACGTGATCCATCTGTATGAGCGTGAGTGCTCTATCCAGCGCCGTAACCAGAAAGTGATCGAGGAAGCGCCCTCTCCATTCGTGAAGGAGGCCGCTCGCCAGAAGATGTTGGCCGTAGCGGTGGAGGCTTGCAAGAAAATCGGTTACTACAGTGCCGGGACGTTGGAGTTCATGATGGATAAGGACCAGAACTTCTATTTCCTCGAGATGAATACCCGCCTTCAAGTGGAGCATCTGGTGACGGAGGAGACAACGGGCGTGGACTTGGTTCGCGATATGATCTTGGTGGCCGCAGGAAATCGTCTGCCTTATAAGCAGGAAGATGTGGCTTGCCGGGGGCATGCCTTGGAATGCCGTATCTATGCGGAGGACCCGGAAAATAACTTTATGCCCTCTCCGGGCGTGATCAAGGTGCGTGAGGCTCCCGAGGGACGTAACGTACGTCTGGATAGCGCCGCTTACGCCGGTTTCGAGGTGTCCTTGCATTACGATCCGATGATCGCCAAGCTTTGCACATGGGGCCGGACCCGTGAGTCCGCCATCTCGAATATGATACGTGCCTTGCGGGAATACAAGATCTTGGGAATCAAGACAACGATTCCGTTCCACCTGCGTGTGTTGCATAACGTGACCTTCTTGAAGGGGAATTACGATACGACCTTTATCGACACCAAGTTCGATAAGGAAGACTTGAAACGTCGCCAGAACAGCGACCCGACCGTAGCCGTGATCGCCGCCGCCTTGAAGCATTACGAGGAGGAGAAAGAGGCGGCCGCCCGTGCGACGACCGTTCCGCTGGTAGGGGAGTCCCTGTGGAAACACTACGGGAAGTTACAAATGTTGGCCAATAACTTTTAATGAGAGGAGGAATGATTATGTCAAAGGCTTTAGCGACTTATTTTGCCACGGTTAACGATATTCCCGACACAGAGTTCAAGGTAGAGATTCTGGAAGACGGGCCTATCAAGAAAGTATCCGTAAACGGTACCGTTTATGATGTAGATTACAATCTGGGCGGAGATACGATCCACTCGATCATCATGAACCATAAATCTCATGGCGTACAAATATCCAGTGTTGGAGATTCCACCTATGAGGTAAAGAATAAAGGTGATTATTTCCAAGTACAGGTGATTGACGAGTTGAAGAAATTACGCCTGTCGAGAACCAGTTCCAAGACGGTCGGCCGTCAGGTCATACAGGCCCAGATGCCGGGCGTGATCCAGAAGGTATATGTCAAGGTAGGCGATGAGGTCAAGGCGGGAGACCCGCTTTGCGTATTGGTTGCCATGAAGATGGAGAACGAGATCCGTACGCCGATCGATGGAGTGGTGAAAGAGGTGTATGTCAATGAGACGGACAAGGTCTCCGTGGGTGATAAGATGTTGGTTGTAGAGTGAATTGTTTCGGGGTTATAGTTTTCCCTCGAGAGAATAGGAAAGGAATCGGAGTAGTCCGGTTCCTTTCGCATGTTTGGTAAAATTATCTTAAAAAACATTCTGTTTTTCTATCGTGTTACAGAGTTATTATTTCTACATTTGTAGCGTTTAAACCTAAATCATGAAGTTATGTTGACAGCAATGGTCATTGTGTTCCTTGTCGGTTATTTGATGATCGCATTGGAACATCCTCTAAAGATAAACAAGGCGGGAACGGCTTTGCTTATCGGTACGGTCTTATGGGTTATGTACACGTACGCGGCCCCGTTTTTCATCCCGAGGGCCTCGGCAGAGGAATTCAGCTTGTTCTTGGAATCGTTCCCCTCTTTGGGTTCTTTAACGTTTAAGGAACAATGTACCCGGTTCGTCGTGGAGCATCAGGTTCTGGATAGTATCGGAGAGATCGCCGAGACACTTATATTCCTGATCGGGGCGATGATAACCGTGGAGCTGATCGATGCCCATGGCGGTTTCATGTTTATCACGAATCATATTACCACGAAGAAAAAGAAGAAACTGCTGGCGTTGATCGCCGTGATCACGTTCTTTATGTCGGCCGTGTTGGACAACCTTACCACCTCGATCGTCATGATCATGTTGATCCGTAAGTTGCTCGGGAATTATAAAGAGCGGTGGGTGTTCGGCAGTATCATTATTATAGCGGCGAATAGCGGTGGCGCTTGGTCACCGATCGGCGACGTGACTACGATCATGCTTTGGGTAAGGGGAAATATCTCCACCTCATCCACGATCCCCCATTTGATCCTGCCGAGTATCGTATCGGCGTTGATCCCGGTCTTGATCGCCATGCGTTTCTTGCATGGCAACGTGACGCCCCCTAACGCATTCTCGCAAATGGAGGCGGACAATGAGTTGCTGAAGAAATTGAAGGATAAGGAGAAGTTATCGATCTTGATCATCGGTGTGTTGTGTTTATTGTTCGTGCCTGTATTCAAGACGGTTACTCATCTTCCCCCGTTTATGGGTATCTTGATGGGAGTGGGTATTCTTTGGTTCTATACGGAGATGCTATACGCCCGTAAACCGATCGACGAGGACTTGAAATTGCGTTTGTCCAAGGTGGTTCACCGTATAGACGGGGCGACCTTGTTATTCTTCCTCGGAATCCTTTTGGCGGTGGATGCCTTGCGTTGCAGCGGCGTATTGTCGGATTTCGCTTTCTGGCTGGACGATACGGTAGGCAATGTGTATGCGGTGAACCTGATTATCGGCGCCTTATCGTCTATCGTGGATAATGTTCCGTTGGTAGCGGGGGCTATCGGTATGTACCCGGTGGCTACGGACGCTATGGTGGCTGCGGCGACTGATCCGGCTTATCTGGCGAACTTCGTGCAAGACGGCGTGTTCTGGCAGTTCTTGGCTTATTGCGCAGGAGTAGGTGGAAGTATGTTGATCATCGGTTCCGCCGCCGGAGTCGTCGTGATGGGCTTGGAACGGATCAATTTTATTTGGTACTTGAAGAATATCTCTCTGTTGGCCTTGGCGGGATATTTGTCCGGCGCGGTGGTATATATTCTCCAGAACTTAATATTCTAAATAAGTATATGATATTAATTGCGGATAGCGGATCTACGAAGACGGAGTGGTGCCTGGCGGATCAAGGCAGACCGGTCCGTACGGTCGTGACAGCGGGTACCAATCCTTATTTCCAGACACGGGAGGAGATTGCCGGAGAAATCCGGGGTGCCTTATTGCCTGCGTTGAGGGGTGAGCGGATCGATGCCATTTACTTCTATGGCGCCGGTTGCGCCTTCCCGGAGAAGAACCGGATCGTGGAAGAGGCGATTACGCCTTATATCCCGGCTCCCATAGAGGTGTATAGTGACTTGATGGCGGCTGCTCGTGCCTTATGCGGGAGCCGTCCGGGAATCGCCTGTATATTGGGGACGGGATCGAATTCTTGTCTGTATGACGGGACGGAGATAACGGAGCATATCTCTCCCTTGGGATTCATTCTGGGGGATGAGGGTAGTGGCGCCGTGCTCGGGAAGTTATTGGTAGGGGATTGCTTGAAGCGTCAGTTGCCGGCGCCTTTGGTTCAGAAGTTTATGGATCAATATGAGTTGACGCCCGCCTTATTGTTGGAGCGGGTATATAAACAACCTTTCCCGAATCGTTTCTTGGCTACCTTATCCCGTTTCTTGTTGGAGAATATCACCGAGCAACCGATTTATAATTTGGTCTATACGAGTTTCCGTAGCTTTTTCCTCCGTAACGTGGCGTTATATCCGGGAGCTGATACGTACCCGATTCATTTCGTAGGCTCTATCGCCTATTATTATCAGGAGGTATTGAAAGCTGCGGCCTTATCCTTAGACTTGAAGGTCGGTACGGTCGTACAGGCTCCCATGAACGGATTGATCCGGTATCATTTTACGAACGAAGAAAAAAATGAATGAGTTATGGCATTTCAAAAGATAACCGAGTCGGAATCGTTGTACGATAATCTGGATCAGATGTCTGTCCGGGAGTTGCTGGAAGGCATCAATAACGAGGACCGGAAAGTGGCGATCGCCGTTGGCCGGGAGATCCCGAAGATCGAGAAGCTGGTAACCCGTATCGTAGAGCGGATGCGGAGAGGCGGCAGGCTCTTCTATATCGGGGCGGGTACGAGTGGTCGCTTGGGTGTCTTGGACGCCTCCGAGATCCCTCCCACGTACGGTATGCCGAATACCTTGGTGATCGGTTTGATCGCCGGCGGTGACCGGGCGCTCCGGAATCCAGTGGAGTCGGCGGAAGACGATCTGGATAAGGCTTGGGAGGAACTTCAACAATATCATATCAATACGAACGATACCTTGGTGGGGATAGCCGCCTCGGGTACGACTCCCTACGTGATTGGCGCCCTGCGTAAGGCACGCTCCGAGGGAATCCTGACGGCCTCTATCTCCTGCAACCCGGACTCCCCGATGGCGGCGGAGGCGGAGATCGCCATCGAGCCGGTAGTAGGTCCGGAGTTCGTCACCGGAAGTACGCGGATGAAGAGCGGTACGGCCCAGAAGATGGTGCTGAATATGATCACGACCTCCACGATGATCAAGCTTGGCCGGGTGAAGGGGAACCGGATGGTGAACATGCAACTGACCAACCAAAAATTGGTGGATCGTGGCACCCGTATGATCATGGAAGAGCTTCGTCTGGATTACGAGCAGAGCAAGAATCTCCTGCTCCTACATGGCTCCGTCCGGGAGGCGATCGATTCTTATCACCGTGAATGGCGGCTGAATCAATAAATAATTCCTATCTTTCGGGGTAAAACCTAAAAGATCGTTGATTATGATGTGGGATTTCATACTAAGACTTTTCGTGGCAGGTATTCTGGGCGCCGTTGTCGGGCTAGACCGTGAGTACCGTGCGAAGGAGGCGGGTTACCGGACTCACTTCCTTGTTTCGTTGGGTAGCGCGTTGATCATGGTTGTCTCCCAATATGGCTTCCAAGATGTCATCCTAGAGAATAGCGTAAGTCTCGATCCGAGCCGTGTGGCCGCCCAAGTGGTGAGTGGCATCGGTTTCATCGGGGCGGGTACGATCATCATCCAGAAACAATTCGTGCGGGGATTGACTACCGCCGCCGGTATCTGGGCGACCGCCGGTATCGGTCTGGCCGTCGGCTCAGGCATGTACGGGCTCGGTATCGCCGCCACTTTGTTGACGCTCGCCGGGCTGGAGCTGTTGAGCGTTATTTTTAAAAGCATTGGGATGCGAAGTTCCTTGGTGGTATTCTCTACCTCCGACAAGGAGGCGATCAACCGGATCGCCCGTGTTATCTACGAGAAAGGTTTCCTGCTGGTAAGCTATGACATGAAAAGACTGGGGCATCAGGAGAAGGACGAGTACGTCGTCAGCATCGTGTTGAAGGCCCGTAAAAACACGGAGGAAAGTCCACTGTTGCTATTGATGGAGCAATTTCCGGAGGTTACGGTGGAGAGAATTGAATAGTTATTCTGCATTGGCGGTAAGTTTTCGTATATTCGCGGCTCGAAACTATTTAATAATCGTACGATGAATTTTATTTCTAAGCTATTCAAGAAGAACGTATCTGAGGCGGAAGAGGCCGGCAAAGGTTCCGTGGAGGAGTTCGTATCTTTAATCCGTGTATATTATCAAGCCGTTATGGCTGTGAACTTGGGTATCACCAACTTGAACATGCTCGCCGATATGGCTTTGTTCAAACGCATGTTGAAGATACCGACCCAGAATAACAAATTGGGTGTCGCCGAGAAATCCCGTGTGCGCAAGGTGTTGATGGAGGATTACGGCCTAAGCGAGGCTTTCTTCAAGGAGATCGACAGCTCGGTGAAGAAGAACTGCAAGAACCAGAACGATATCAAGACGTATTTCTTCATGTTCCAAGGTTTCTGCAATGACTTGTTCAACTTGCTTGGTAATCTGATGCAGTGGAAGTTCCGCTTCTCCATGCTGGTGAAGAAGTTGCTGTATAATATGACGACGAAGACGGTTCACGATATCTTGACCAAGTCCGAGTGGAAGGATATCAGCGTGCAGAAGGCCGCGTGGAGCGTGCGTAAGTATGCCGAGAAACTAGGCTACTCCGAGCAATGGATCACGGACTTCGTGTATAACGTCGTGCTTCTGGCGAAAGAGGACCAGAAGAAGGAACTCAAAAAGAACAAGGAAGCATGACCACCGAGCTGCATCCGCTAGGTTTCTTCCTCCCGGAGAATACGAGATTGCTGATGCTGGGAAGTTTCCCGCCTCCAAAAGCTCGTTGGAGCATGGATTTTTATTACCCGAATATCCAGAATGATATGTGGCGCATCCTTGGCTTGATTTTCTATGGGAACAAGGATGCGTTCCTGCGAGACAAGAAGGCGTTCAGCGAGGAGAAGGCGAAGGCTTTCTGCCGGGAGAAGGGGATCGGGATCGGTGATACCGCCATGGAGGTGATCCGCTTGAAAGCGAACGCCTCCGATAAGTTCCTTGAGGTGGTACGGCCGATCGATCTGGAGAAGGTCTTGTCCCAGATACCGGAATGCGTGGCGATCGTGGTAACCGGGCAGAAAGCGATGGATACCCTCCTCTCCGTATTGCCCGGCACGGAGGAGCCGAAAGTGGGCTTCTCGTCGGAATTTTCTTGTATGGGAAGGACGATGAGGCTGTTCCGTATGCCTTCATCCTCTAGAGCTTATCCGAGGCCGTTGGAGGAGAAGGCCGCCGTTTACCGGGGGATGTTCGAGACGTTGGGGATGGTGTGATGAACCACTATTTACTTATTCAAAATGCCTTGCCCTTGCAGGGGACTGAATTATAGAAAAAACGTAATGCACAAATACTTTTTTGTATAACCTTTGTAGATTCAGATAAAAGTATTACCTTCGCAAGCAATATGACCTCCCACGCTTCCCGTAGAACAGCGCACCCGGGGAGGTCTTCGAGTTTTTATATGGTAACTTCTGATAAAATTGACCGATAAAATTGATTATACAAAGAAGCCGTTGACTATCGCCGAGCAAATTGCACGGCTAAAACAACGGGGACTTATTTTCGATGATGAAAGCGAGGCAACCTCTTATCTTTTCAACATTAGCTACTATCGGCTTCGTGCTTACACTTATCCGTTCCAAGAGAACGGTGAAGATTGCGACCATAACTTTACCCGTAAAGATATTCACTTTGAGGACATCATTGCCCTTTATTGCTTCGATCGCAGACTGCGCTCACTCATTTTCAATGCAATTGAAAAGATTGAAGTGGCAGTACGCACAAAGGTTGTACAAGTTTATGCCGAAAGCACAGGCAATAGCCATTGGTACGATGATGAAAGTTTGTATCGCTTCGGCTATGACGACTTGATGGAACATATCGAAGCGGACGTAAACCGTAGCAACGAGGATTTTATCAAGCATTACAACTCCAAATACAATGACCCGCCGATGCCACCAAGTTGGATGGCGCTCGAAGTGGTGTCGTTTACCACATTGAGTCGTTTGTTCCAATCCTTAAAGTTAGACAACCGCAAAGAGGATATCACCGAACAATTCGGCTTGAAGAAAGTGGCTATCTTGGAGAATTGGCTACACGCCATATCCAATCTTCGCAACTGTTGCGCTCACCACAGCCGCGTTTGGAATCGCCGCTTTATGGTCAGCGTGACCTTACCATACAACACTCTTTATCTGTTTATGGATAGAACCACAATCGGACAAATTCGCACAAACAAGTTGTTTGCCGTGCTTTCCTGTATCGCCTATATCCTTGACATCATTAGTCCCGGTAGCGACTTCAAAAAGCATATCAAAGAATTGCTTAAGTCTGATTGTCATCTGCTCGAACTTAAAGATATGGGATTCCCGAAGTATTGGCAATCCCTCCCGGTTTGGCGAGAAAAATAGCAAACTTTGCGTCTTAAAGCGCACCCCGATAGTTTACTTCTTTACTTTTGGTAGCCCTTGACTCGTCAAGCTATCTGGTTTGTTTTTATATACCCCTCACCAAGTTTTTCTTGTGCTATAAACTTTTCTCTTTTGTAATACAGATCTTGTACCTATGTGTGGGGACTGTATTAGAGAAGATATACTCTCTCATGGGGACATGTCTGGGGACTAATTCAGTACCACCTTAAAAGCTTCTTCTTTTCCGTTTGAGGCATATAGCTTCAAGACAGGTATAACACTACGAGGTCCTGCGTTTAGGATGATTGAGTAAGTATCTCCTTGGGATAAATCGATTTGAGTGGTATAGGTGCCACTTGTTTCGGAGGAACTTTCAGATGCGGATTAGACGCTGTTTGTGGATGCGAATGAGAATTTTCGGATGCGTCTGTTTCGCATGCCCTCTTTCTCCCGTCCAAACATACAGGAAACGATATGCTCCTCATGGGTGCGATACCGGCCAATCTCTATTTGCGAGCCCTCACTGAAACCGGTTGGAAGAATGCGGCCTGCCATGCACAAATATTCTCTTTAGTCAGCGGCCGGTCATAATGGCTTACATATTTTAAGTACTTGATGCGACATTAGAACAGGAGAAACGTCGCAATATTCACGACGTTATTCAGCTTAAAACGTCTGATTATGGAGTTTAATGCACGAACTTATTTCCATTGAGGATGCAAGATACAGTTGTAGCATCTTATCGCCGTAAGATGTATGATCTTACTGTTGTAGGATGTATCATCTTTCACGGATACTTGACATCTCCTTGTCTTGCGTCTTTTAGCAAAGTGACAGTTTGTAAATTTAAGTCATGGAGAATCGATTCTTTCGGGTAAAGGTAAGGTATGCTCCCGAAAACGAAAGAAAAAAACGACAATCGATTGGTTGATAGGCTAATGTTGAATAACGGCCTTTTATTCTAGCGGAATTTATTCATCGTATTTCATGTTTTGGGGGCAGGAAGGGAAGAAAAACGGTGCTACAATAGGGTTATAACAGGGTAAGAATGCCCATTCGCGACTACTCATAACCCTATTCTTGACTACTTACGATGCCCAACGGCAGTATCGGCGTTGCCTAATACGACTAGTTATGCAGGCTTCCGGCACCTATTGTGTGTGGAAAACGCTGTATTTTAACAAAAAGGGGTGCTTATTGCTACTGCTTTCTCGCTATTTCGCTAGGTTTGGAAAATAGGTGTGTCAAGGTAAATGCTCTATGGTAATCAAAAAGATGGCCGGAGAGCGGTTTGGTTGACGGAAGGATATTTGCAGGGCGAGTACCGTGTAAGATAAAAAGAGAGGAGACGGAACGATAAACGCTCCGCCCCTCTTATATAACAAGAATGAATGAATTATTGGGATAATCTCATCATAAAATATTGCTAGTGAGATACATCTTCTTCATTTATCCGATCAGAGATACTCAATGTCACGGAGAACATTGAGTATCGTGATATTCATTTTTAGATCAATTATTTACGTAAAATCCAATATGCCCAGTTGCGCCGCTAAAAGTTATGACAGATCCTACTTGAACTGTAGATCCATTACAAGAGACTCTATATCCCTTATCTATGGAAACAACTTTATACTTTCCATGTTCAACAAAGTAAACCCATGGACCTCCACTATAAAAACCACTGGTGATAGTATATTCCATGAAATTTTGATCTTCAATAACCATTGATATATGGGCGTCCTGATTTTGAGCTGTAACGTACATTTTTGAATACCCTTCTCTTTCTGCGGCATAGGAAGGTGATGGACCATTTACGTCAGCATTGATATTAATAACAGTTGTTGTTAATAGTGCAAATAGAATGAATAATACTTTCTTCATGATATATTTTCTTTATTTTCTTGTTTTAAAATTCCAGAACCAAGCCTCTCCCCAATCACCTGCGCCGGGTTTCGGAGCCGCTAGTTTAAGATGCTCACCATCCGCTTCCAAGATGTGATATTCATATTGAGGAGCGAAGGTATCATCAGTGTCTCCCATTTTCACCAGTCCTAATAAAGGAATGGTTCCGGTGAACGTTAATGTACCTTGATCCCAACCTTCTTTGGCTACAGCGGATAAGTCCCATGCGATTGTTCCGGATTGACCGCGGCTGGTTTCTACTTTCTTGCCAGCCAAGGTAAAAGTCATCCAACCTTCTAACCCATCTTTGGCATATCCTTTCTCAGTACATTGTTGGTCGATGTCTGTGGCTTGAACTTGCCACCATTCCGGACCTGTGCTTTCCATATAAGCACCATTTCCCCAAAGGCCGTTGCTGGCATCTGTATCCCAAACCCAAGTTACAGAATTATACTCCGGTCCGAATAATCCTTCATAAATAGAAGGCACATCCACATACTCGGAGATCGTCACATCGTTAGAGAAAGAGGTGATGGAGCCGTCTTGGTTCATAACCCGGACGGTCAAGCTCGTGAGGGGAGGAGTGCCGATGATGGAACCCTCGGTTCCGGTGGCTAGGATGGCCCCGTCTTGATCCAATACCTGTACCGTCAGTGTGGGATTGGTGGAGAAGGTGAACTTGTTTTGTCCGACCGTCGTTTGCGTAAGCGCTACACGGGCTTGCAGATCCGCCTCGGTTAAGTTGGCGGACATGCCCGGATCACTTTCTGTGATTGGGTCGCAGGAAACCATCATTCCTGCGATCAATGCCATTACTATATAATATATATTCTTTATCATGATTGTATATTCTGAATTAAAAGGTTATTAATTAGCCCAGCCATTGTACTCGGCGTCCGCTCCCCAACCTTCGTTCTGCTGGAGTTCACTGGAGAGTGAGATCTGGCTCTCAGGTATCTTCATGAAACCGGCGGAGGTGTTGTAGCGGGAGGCGTAACCACCATTTTGCGCCTTGTTCGTGGCTGGATTACCTGCGATGTAGATAGGCGTACCTATCTGTTTCTGCAAGGCAGCGGCGGCAATGTGCCAGCGGCGGATGTCGTTCCAACGGGTACCCTCCAAAGCTAATTCCCAACGGCGCTCGTTTTGCAGAGCTTGGAGCGAGTAGCCGATAGCCGGAAGGCCGGCACGCTCCCGCACCTTATTCATACCGGTGGCATCTCCCTTGAGCTCGGATTGCATCAAGAGAACGTCAGCGAAGCGGATCAATACCAAGTCGTGGATGTTGTCCAAGGCTTGGTTATTCGCACCTTGCGTCCAGCCATCGATTCCGTACATCTCGTTCTCGAAGGTCTTGAAGTAGCCACTCTCGTCATTGGATGTCTTGCATGCGACAGGAGACCATTTCATGGCATAGTAGTCCGTTTCCTGTACGAAGTCCGCCCAACCGCCTTTGTTATAAGCGGGTAATTTGTCCGTACGATATACGGAAGCGTCGCGACGCATGTCCTTTGGTTCTGCGCTTGCCCAATCGTTCACGAAATTCGGTGCTACAGGCCCGGCTCCCCAACCTTGTCCGAAGGGGAAGGTATTTGCTACGTCTTGATCTCCGCGAAGACCGAAATGAAGCGCGTAACCATTGGCGAAAGCGATGGTAGTATTCCAACTGGCCAGCTTATTGAACTTGATGGCGAACATAGATTCCGGGTTGACGGCGTTATCATCCTCTACCCATTTCAATCCTTTTCCGGCGGTGTATTCGAAATCGTTCACCGTGCAACGGTTCGTGTAAGCCCAAAGGCTACGGAAGTCGGATGCTAAGGAATATCCGGAATTGTTCACGCAATCATCGATATAAGAGATCACTTGATCCTTCGTTAGGGTAGAGCCGTCGGCCAAGGTGACGGAGGTCAGCGGGTTGTAAGTGGCGCTGGTCAAGGCGGCTATATCTTCGCCATTCCCGTACATGCCGGTGTAGAACAACCAAGCACGGCCTAACATGGCCTCGGCGGTGTACTTGTCGACGTGTCCTGCCTCAAGGGATGACGTACCTCCACGCCATGCGGGCATGATGTCGGCGGCTGTCTTAAGGTCTAGCAAGATCTGTCCCCAGATCTCGGCGGGGCTTGCCTGTGGCACGTCGCTTGTCTGGGATGTAGTGATTAGGGGTACACGATTGTACATCGAGGCTAGCTCGTAGTAGAAATAGGCACGTATGAAGAGAGCCTCGCCCATCAATTGGTTACGTGCTTCCGTGGAAGGAAAGTCCGGACAGTTATCCAAGGTCTCTATGGCGCTGTTGGCACGGAATACGCCGGCATAACGGTCTTTCCAGAACTGGCGGGTCATGTCGGACTGATAGTTGCAGAGCAGGTCCATGGCCTGCATCAGCTTGTCGTTCGAGCCGCCCCCGCCTAGCGCGTCATCGCTGGCTAGTTGGGCGTAATAAAGGAACGATCTCTCGGGGTTGGCGCAAACGGATGCCATGCTGGCGTAAACGCCTGCTATCATCTGCTGGGCATCGTCGTACGACTCCGGGAATGTAGCGGTTGTCTTCTCTGTGTAATTGGTCGTGTCGAGCATGTCCTCACAACTGGAGAAGGCTACGGCAGCGCCCATACATATTGCATATATTAACTTTTTCATGTTGCTTTTCTCTTAAAATTTAATGTTAACACCTACCATATAAGTTCTGGGTGAAGGATAAGAACCTAAGTCGATACCTCTTGCCCAAGGATTGTCCTCGCGATAACTATCGTTCGTACCGATTTCGGGGTCCATACCCTTGTATCCCGTGAAGGTGAAGAGGTTCTGGGCGCTTACGTACAGACGTAATTGCGGCAGTGGGCAGTTCTTCCATAGGTTCTTGAAGTCGTAGCCCAAAGTAACGTTCTGGATGCGGAAATAGCTGGCGTCTTCCACGAAGATATCGGATATCTGTTGGAAGTTGACACCTGTGTTACCCGGAACCAGACGAGGATAACGATTGGAGGTTCCCTCACCGTGCCAGTACTCAAATACCTCGGAGGTGTAATTCTCCACGTTGCCGTCGGTAAACTTACGATAAGAGCGCATATTTTGTTGTCCGAAGGCCCCATAGGTGGTTACCGCTAAATCGAATCCTTTGTAACCAACGTTGAAGCTTAGACCCATCGTGATATCCGGGTGCGGGTTGCCGACTTCGGTCTTGTCGTCCTCGTTGATCACGCCGTCGCCATTCACGTCTACGAATTTCAAGTCGCCCGGTTGGATGGAGCTACCTTGCAGGAAGTTGGCTGCGTTGCCTTTACAGTTCTTATCCAGATAAGCCTGCACGTCGGCGGCGTTTTGCATGACACCTTCCGTTTTATAGGCCCAGAAATAACCGATCGGGTGTCCTACTTCCATACGGGATACAGGACGTGTGTTCTCGGCCAGTACCTTGTCCGGACCTAGGATGTAACCGTCTTTGTTGTTGATCTGCGTAACCTCGTTCTTGTTATGGGCAAGGTTTAGGTTCACGCCATACGTCCAGTCGCCCTTTTGGTCGTTCCAGCCTAAGCCGATCTCGACACCTTTATTTTCCACGGTACCGCCGTTGATATAGGGAGCGTTCGTTCCGTAAGAGTCTAGGATCGGGGCAACGATCAACAGGTCCTTGGTTTTCTTGTTGTACCAATCGAAGTTCAAACTCAATCGGCCGCTTAGGAAACGGGCATCTAGACCAAGGTCTAGCTGCTCGGAAGTCTCCCATGTCACGTCCTCGTTCGGCATGATGCTGGCATAACCGCCTTGCGTGGCCGTACCCTTGTTGTTGCCGAAGGAATATTGTCCGAGGTGGTCGAACGCTACGGTCGAGAAATATTGGAAGTTATCGATATTACAGTTACCGTTCTGACCCCAGCTGGCACGGATCTTCAAGAAGTCCATCCAGTCGTGCGTGTTTTCCATGAAATCTTCATTGCTCACGACCCAACCAGCCGATACGGAAGGGAACGTACCCCAGCGTTTACCACGGGCGAAGTTCGAGGAACCATCCGTACGTAAGATCACGCTAGCCATGTATTTCTCGTTGAAGTTATAGTTGATACGTCCGAAGAATGACGCTAAGGCGTTATCCCCTGTCGGATATCCTTTGGCTGAGGTCGGTTGCGAAGCCATGCTATTGCTGATATAAGCCCGGTCCCAGTCGGAGAACAGAAGGTCGTTCGCCGTTGCCTCCAGATACTCGCCCATACCGAAACCGCTCTTCTTGAAGGATTGACCGACTAATACATCGAAGTTGTGTTTCTCGATGTTGAAGGTGTAGCTAAGCGTATTCTCGATCTGCCAGTCCCAACCAGTCGTCATGTTCTGGGTAACCTCATTGGTTAGTTTTTGATCGGTAGAGGTTAGTTTATAAGCCGGACTGTAGCCACGGTAAGAACTGGAGTTCTGTTTGTAGCTGACCTGTCCTTTATAGACGAGTCCCTTGATTGGTTGTACCTTCAAGTAGCCAACCATAGTTAATCCGTAGTTTTTGCTCTTGTTGTTTCCACGGGAGGAGTTGACCATTGCGGCGATCGGGTTACTCGTATAAGAGTTGTAGTTGAACCAACCGGCCTTGTTCAAGTCGTCATACATATAGTAATCCCCGTTCTCGTTATAGATAGGAACCAGCGGGTTGGCACGTAACATCCAAGAGATGTCGTTACCGTATTGATTACCCTCGGAGATACCGGAAGATTCATTATGATTATAGTACAGGTTCTCGCCGAATGTGATGATATCCAAGTCACCCTCTTTCCACAAAATATGTTCAGAGTTCATGCGAACCGTGAAACGTTGGTAGTCGGAAGCGACCGGCTTGCCTAGCGTACCTTCCTGTTTCGTGTAGGATACACCCGTGGAGAATTTGGAGCGTTCCGTACCACCGGCCAAGTTTAGGGAGTGGCTGGTAGTGATGGCGTTCTTGTTGCGGATTGCGTCAAGCCAGTTGGTACCCTCATCCTCGCCGCTCATGTAACGGTTGTACTGTTCTTGTGACATGTAATTCGTCCACGTGTAAGGTTGGTTACCCGTGTTGAAGTTCAGTTGGTCCATGACTGCCATGTATTCCTTTGCATTCAGCAAGTCCGGCATCTTATATACGTTCTGGAAACCTACATAGCCGTCGTAACTAACCTGTAATTTTCCCTGTTTACCCTGCTTTGTCGTGATCAATACAACACCGTTGGCCGCACGTGAACCGTAGATCGCGGCGGAAGCGGCATCTTTCAATACGTCTAAGCTCTCGATATCGGCGGGACTTAAGGAATTGATGTCGCCTTCGACGCCATCAATAATGTATAGCGGAGTCGTGCTGCCGTTCGTTCCGGCACCACGAATGTTGATATCGAAACTCTTACCCGGCTGGCCGGAGTTCGCTACGATATTGACGCCCGGGCTTTGGCTCTGCAAGGCACCTAGCGGGTTTGTCGTGTTTAATTTTTGGATATTCTCTCCCTTTACTTGAAGGGTAGCACCTGTCACCAACTTTTTCTTTTGTACACCATAACCTACTACCACTACCTCGTCCAAACTCTGTGAGTCCTCTTTCAAGGTGATCTGTAAGTCGGATGTTTGGGCGGTTACGGGAATCTCTTGGGTCATATAACCGATGTAGGAGATCTCTATGATAGAGCCGGGGACGGCCTCTAAGCTGAACTTACCATCCAAATCGGTTATCACTCCGTTTGTCGTTCCCTTTACGATAACATTGGCACCGATGACTTCCATTCCTGTTGCGTCTTTCACGGTACCAGTGATTCTTTTTGTTTGTTGCATGACTTCCATCGAAGTACTAGGGGCGGCTAACATTTGTGGTATGCCACCTAGCTGGAAGGCCATACATGCGCCTAAAAACAGCGTCGTTTTCTTAATTGTTGAATTCATTATTTTTTACATTAAATCATATAAGGCTAAACTAAAATTCATTTACTCAATAGGGTCATTAGCGGTTAACTGCTAAAAACATTAGATTCTCGGTCCTTCCTCATAGGCAATTGTTTTTTGTTGTTAATATGTATTGTTAATTTCTGTCGCAAAATTACGTCGGATCCCAAGTGCGTTCAAATACTATTTTATCCAAGAATAATACTTTTTTGCCGGAGTGTATTTTTAACACATCGATGGGGTAGCCGTAGGCATGAAAGCCTTTGTGACTGGTCGCAAAGATAGATGTGTGAAGGAAAAGAGAAGGGGGGATTTTGTATAGAAATAGGGGGGGATATGTATTTATCCCTGTTAAAAAGGTCTCTTATACAATGATTTTTGTCTTTTTGTAGTTATCCCGGAACTCTTTGGGAGAGCAGTTTTTCTTTTTCTTAAAGATACGGTTGAAGTTCGAGAGGTTATTGAAGCCGCAGTCATAACAAATCTCCGCGATGGATCGTTGCGTGTCCACCAGCATGCGGGCGGCGTAACCGATACGGATATCGGTGATATAGTCGGAGAGGGTCTTCCCGGTCCTCAACTTGAAGAAACGGCTGAAAGCGGAAGGGGCCATACCTACGAGTTCAGCCAGTAGGTTCAGGCGGATATCCTGTTGGTATCGCTCGTTGATGTAATTTTGTACTTTTTGGATACGACGACTCTCGGAATGTATATCCGTTATTTTAGCGAACGAGGAACTAGCCAATACTTTGTAGTCCTCCTCGATGGAAAGCTCATACAAGATGGTCAAGAAGTTGATGACCGCATAAAAACTTTGCTCCTCGGAAACCAGTTTTTCCAGTAAATGGTAAACCTTCAAGATGGAAGACATCGGGAAACTGATGCCGCATTGAGCTTTCTCCAACATTTTCCGGATACTGTTGAATTGGTTTTTCTCCAATATATTATTCCCGAAGAGATTGGGAGAGAACTGGATCGTGATCTCATGGATCAGAGGCGATTTACATGCGTTCTGCTCCCAGACATGCTCCAGTTCTTTCCCGGTTATCAATACTAACTCGTATTCTCCGATCACTTCCGCGGAATCACCGACCACACGCCTTACCCTCGGAGCGTGCTCAATGAAATTGAGCTCGTACTCCAAGTGGCAATGGATCGGATAGGTAAATTCTGTCTTACGTCGGTCTACGATGTAGAAGCAATCCTTTTCCGATAGTGGGGTTATTTCGTGGATAATGTCCATGTTTAGCTGACTGTTGATAGTTGACAATTGACAGTTAATGAACCTCGGTCAGCTCTATGACCTTGCTACGGGCATGGGCCGTAGAGAATACGTTCAGACCTATTTTCATCAAGAAATCTCCGCTGAAGGTTCCTCCGTCGGTAGCCAAGGCGGATTTCTTGCCCGGCATGAGGTTTATCTCTTGTACCTTATATTTCTTATTCGGGTCCAATCCTTGTAGCTTTACGGGGAAAGTCTTTTCTCCGAAGCGAGGGTGGATATCATAAGCGAATAGGACGGATTTGCTTTTTGCCTTATCCACGTACATCACGGATGAATGGTTGGTCTCGTAGGGGGAAACAAGACGGTAAAGATCGCCGTCGAGGATCGTGCCCTTTAGACGTTTGTAGTTGGCAACCGCTTCTTGGCAGTATTTCATCTCGTCGTCGTTCATTTCCTTCAAGCTGATATCGAAGCCCATCTTACACATCATGGCCACGTCGGTACGGAACTTGACGGAGGTATTCTTGTTCCAGCTAGTCACGTGGGCACACATTGCCTTTGCCGGGAAAAACTGGGAGAATCCCCATTGGATATACAAACGCTCGATCGGATCGGTGTTGTCGCTGCACCAGAATTCCGTGAAGTATTTCAATGCCTCGTAATCACAGCGGGCTCCACCTCCGGAACAAAGCATGATTGGTAGGTGAGGGTATTTTTCGGCTACCCGTTTGAATACGTTATAGACTCCTCGTACATGATCAATATATAATTGATTCTGTTTCTCCTTGAGGTAAGGAGAATAGACATTGGTAATCGGGCTGTTGCAATCCCATTTGAAGAAAGCCAGATCCGGATTCTCGATCATGATATTATCCACTACGCTGAATACGTAATCCTGTACTTTCGGGTTACTTAAGTCCAAGACAAGTTGATTGCGGTAGTAATAAGTCTCACGATTCGGTAGATGGATCGCCCAATCCGGGTGTTTCTCGAAAAGTTCGCTCTTGGGGTTTACCATCTCCGGCTCGATCCAGATACCGAATTTCACACCGGCATCTTTAGCGGTCTGCACCAGATGAGGAATGCCGTTCGGCAACTTATCATGGGTAACCTCCCAATCTCCCAATCCGGCCTTATCGTTTTGACGAGGGTATTTATTAGCGAACCAACCATCATCCAGCAAAAACATATCTACACCTAGATGCTTGGCTTCTTTCATTAGTTCCTCCAATTTCTTCTCGTTGAAATTGAAACCGGTCGATTCCCAGTTGTTCAGTAGGGTAAGGCGATCGCCTTTACCATCCTTGATCTGGTAATTACGTGCCCAATCATGGATATCACGACTGGCTTTTCCGGTTCCTTGGTTACTCAACGTAAAGATAAACTCAGGGGTGACGAACCATTCGTTCGGCTTCAATTCATAGGCGGACGCATAGGGATTGATGCCGGAGATGACACGAAGGTTACCGGCGTTGTCCACCTCGAACGTAAAGCGGTAGTTTCCAGTCCAACCGATCGTTCCCATTAAAACATCTCCTGTATTCTCGCTGGCCGGGGCACCTAACCCAATCTCAAAAAACGGGTAAGCGTGCATGGCGGCACGGGAGCCTAGTTTCGTATCGATAATCTTTTTCCCGAATTTCAAGTCTTGGCTGCTCATCTGTACTTCCTTGGCCCAGTCACCGCTAAACTCGGTCAATACATAGCGAGGACTCTCGAAATAAAGCATATTGGAAGCGTATTGGGTAATCGTGACCGGTTTTTTCTCCATATGACGAATCTCGGTCCAAGCCTTGATGACGTTTTCTTTAGCGAAAGTTACATAATGCAATTTAGCCTCCACTGGGTATACGTCGTCTTTCAGGGAGATGATTGTCTCCGTAACGTTATTGTCTAGTTTCTTGGATTCGCTGGAAACATACTTGAATATACTGGTCATGTTCCCATCGTTGTGCTGGATGGCGAAAGCCGGTTCGAAATAATCCTCCGCTCCTGAACAAGGATACACTTCCCATCCACGGGTTGATACGCTGCCATCCGTTCCGGCTTGGATATTCCATGAGAGGTTCTCAAATTCGGATTCGTCCACTAATTTATTTCCCAGATAAGTTTGGTAGAGCCGTCCGTTGGGGGCTACTTGTAAAATCAAGTCCGTCTCGTTGGTCGAGATTAAGATCATCTTTTGATCGGCGGCTTTTACGAATGGCAAACAAAAACACAAAAGGATAACTGTAAGTAATAGATTTTTCATGGTAAATTATTTGAATGTGTAAATAGTAGAGACGTAGCGTGCCACGCCTCTACTAGAATACATATTGTAATTAATTCTGCTCTTTCAGGATCACGTCGTGAGCGCCACCCTCAACGATACTTGTAGAGGAGACAAGCGTGATCTTGGCATGCTGCTGCAACTCTTGGATAGAGATGGAACCGCAGCTACACATCGTAGCGATCATCTTACCCAATGTTACGTTTAAATTATCTTTCAATTTTCCGGCATACGGTACATAGCTGTCCACGCCTTCCTCGAATTTCAAGGACTCGTTTCCACCCATGTCATAGCGCTGCCAGTTCTTCGCACGGTTAGATCCCTCACCCCAATACTCCTTCACGAAGTTGTTTCCGATTTTCATCTTCTTCGTAGGAGACTCGTCGAAGCGGGCGAAATAACGGCCCATCATCAGGAAGTCGGCACCCATAGCCAACGCTAATACCATATGGTAATCGTGTACCAAGCCACCATCGCTACAGATAGGGATATAAACGCCGTGTCTCTTGAAATACTCGTCACGAGCTTTCGCTACGTCGATCAAGGCGGTAGCCTGTCCGCGACCGATACCTTTCTGCTCACGGGTGATACAGATGGAACCACCACCGATACCTACCTTGATGAAATCCGCTCCGGCGTCAGCCAAGTAGTTGAAACCATCTTGGTCAACCACGTTTCCGGCACCAACCAGTACCTTGTCTCCGTAGGTATCCTTGATCCAGTGCAAGGTCTCGTACTGCCATTCGGAATAGCCGTCGGAAGAGTCGATACACAATACGTCAACGCCAGCCTCTACCAATGCCGGAACACGTTCCTTATAGTCGCGGGTGTTGATACCGGCACCTACTAATAATTTCTTATCTCCGCCGGATAACTCTTTCGGATTCTCACGGTGGCTATCGTAGTCCTTGCGGAATACGAAGTATTGAAGCTTCTGATCCTTGTCGATGATTGGCAATGTATTCAACTTATGATCCCAGATAATCTGGTTCGCCTCTTTCAAGGTCATGCCTAGCTCGCCAACGATTAGTTTAGCGAACGGGGTCATGAAATCTTTCACTTTCATGTCGATCGGGTCTTTGCCTTCACGGTAATCGCGACTGGTTACCATACCTAGCAATTTGCCGTTAGGCGTACCGTCATCTGTCACACCAATCGTAGAATGTTCTGTCCGGCGGACTAGCTCAAGCACGTCGGCCAAGGTATTCTCGGGCGTAAGGTTAGAGTCGCTGATAACGAATCCGGCCTTGAATTTCTTTACTTTGCGAACCATATCCGCTTGGCTCTCGATCGGTTGCGAGCCGAAGATGAAGGAAAGTCCTCCGTTGCGAGCCAACTCGATTGCCAGTTTAGGGCCGGAAACCGATTGCATGATCGCGGAAACGAAAGGAATATTTAATTCAATAGCGGATTTCTCGCCAGACTTGAATTTCACAAGCGGCGTTTTCAATGAAACGTTTGCGGGAATACATTCTTTGGTGGTTAAACCGGGAATAAGTAAATACTCACCAAATGTTCTCGATACATCGTTTAAGTAGATTGCCATAAGATTTTATATTTACAGGATGAGTTTTTTTAATTGCGCAAAAGTAGCGATTTCTGTTCATATATGAATCACATGTTTACATGAAATGTTCGAAATATGCGTCCCGCAACATTTATAGTTATGGATTTGTTATTAATGTAGATTTAAAAAGGAGGAAAATATGAGAGTTGTAGTTGATAAGGCTCAATCCAGAGGGTATGCGAATCACGGTTGGTTGAAAACACATCACACGTTTAGTTTTGCTAATTATTACAATCCGGAAAGGGTTCATTTCGGGATGCTACGTGTATTGAATGATGATTCCGTGGCGCCGGGTGAGGGATTCGATATGCATCCACATAAGAATATGGAGGTTATCTCCATCCCGTTAAAGGGATATTTACGCCATGGGGATAGCATAAAGAATAGCGAGGTGATTACGCCGGGAGATATTCAGGTGATGAGCGCCGGTACCGGTATCGTACATAGTGAGTTCAACGACAGCGGTAATGAACAATTGGAGTTCTTGCAAATATGGGTATTTCCCCGTGAGGAGAATACCAAGCCTCATTATGCCAGTTATGACGTGCGTCCGGTTACTTCGGAAAAGAATAAGTTGTCCTTGATCATCGCTCCGGATGGTAGCGCTCCTGCGTCGATCAACCAAGACGCTTGGTTCTCTTTAGGAAACCTAGATGCCGGTCAAGTAAAGGAGTATAAGCTACATAGTAAAAATAATGGGGTTTATTTATTCGTGATCGACGGAGAGGTGGAGGTAAGTAATACGATCCTGTCTAAGCGTGACGGGGCCGGATTCTGGGAAACCGAAAGCATTACGATAGAAGTCTTGAAGCACGCTAAAGTTCTTTTGATAGAAGTTCCGATGATGAAATAAATGTTGATAGGTTAGTGCTAGCGGGTATCTTAATAGTTGATGTAACAAAGCTATTAGGGTACCCGCTCTTTCTTTTTAATGTTTTATCAGTTTATCCGTGAAGTAATCGATCATCTGTAAGATCGCCCGGCTACAAGCTGGACAGAATGGAGCGTAATCACGCATCATACAGTGATCCATCGGGCGATAAATGCCTTTAGCGATGTAACCGCCTCCCTCGAATACGCCTGCCTTATCTTTATGAGCGTCATCTAATGGGGTAGGTACCGGTGTATTAGCCGGCAGAAGATCTTTCCATTTAGCATCGAAGTTAACCAAGGTCGTGATGTTCGGTTCCCAAGGCTCGTACTTCAAATTATAAAAATCTTGATAAGCGACCTCGGAACTGAAGTATTCATCGGCTAGGCCGGCGAAACTATGTCCGAACTCGTGAACGAATACGACTGGGGTACGTGGGTTATCGGCGGTTCCCATGGCATAAAAATTATACATACCGCCACCACCGTAAGCGTCCGTGTTTACCAAGATGAAGATTGCGTCGCAAGGAGCGTTCCATACGGCGTCACGTATAGACTTCATATCCGGGGTGGTTAAATAGCGATCTACCCCAAACGTATAATAACCGGAATTCAATGCGGTATTCTTGAATATACCTTTACCGGATACATCTGTTCCCGATTCTTCCGAAACGGCATCTACCGCCCAGACATTGAAATCTTCCCGGCGAGTGTCATAAGGCGGGGTCTTAAACAATGCCTCCGTAAAACGTTTGGCATCAGCTACAAATTTCTCTTGCTCGTCCGCCGTATAACCTTCCGCTAAGAATACGAGGTCTACTTTCCCGGAGGAATCCCCGTTATATTGGATTTTTGTGATCCGGTTTTCCTTGAGTTTCCCCCGGTCAATAAAAATACTGGCCGGATCAATCTCTTGTTTCAATAAAGGATGGAACTGCATGTCGGCCTTGTCTCTTGCCGTAATCTCAATGATGACAGGAGCTTTCGGATAGGGGATAGAGATGCTATTTGTCCAAGATTGTGTCTCGGTCTTCGCTTGCTCCGTACTTCTCCATTCTTCGAATAACGTATTGAATCCTCGTGAGTAGATCAACTCTTTACCGGCTTTATCATATACATTAATATAATACCCTCCATAACCAAACGGATCGATCAAGTTTTTGACCGGCCCCGCCCAGACAGGTTCTTCCCGGAGTTGTTGTATAGCGGCGGCTTGGAAATCCCAATTTCCACTCAATGCGAAATCAATCCGGAGACTTTTCTTCGTGAAGTGTTTTTCAAAATTAGTTTGTGCCAGACAAGTGAAACTGTAAAGAATGGCGAATAATAATAAGGTTATTCTTGCTCTCATAGATCTATAATATTTATCATGTGTCAACTTTATGACGCAAATGTATATTATTTTTTTTTAGATTTGCCACGATTAGTGTATTATACTCGTTTATAAATAAATTAGACCTATGTTTAGAGAGATCAGACGAAAAGACCGGATTTTGGATAATGAGTTGGCAATTCGTTTATTGGAGGAGGCGGAATATGGTTTTTTGGCCATGTCGGGGATAAATGGGTATGGGTATGGAATCCCGATCAATTATGTAAAGGAAGGGGATTCTATTTATTTCCATTGCGCTCCGGAAGGGTATAAGCTGGAATGTCTACGAGAAAACCCGAAAGTGAGTTTCACGGTAGTTGGCGCTACACAAATCGTTCCGGGAAAATTCACGACAGGTTACGAGAGCACTATCGCTTTTGGAGAGATGCATTTGGATTTGCCGGAAGAAGAGCGTCGGTATGCCTTGCGGCTACTCGTGAATAAATATTCATCGGCGTTTAAGGAGATCGGCGAAAAGTATATTGAGAAATCTTTTTACCGGACTAATATCTTACGTCTAGATATCTCGCATATCTCGGGAAAGTGTAAACGATTGTCTCAATTAGTATAAAAAAAGGGGGCCTAACCCCCTTTCCTGCAATATATCAATGATGGCTTAAATAATTAGAGACTCCTGCGTTTGTCGCTTTCATGGCGTCTTTTCCTTTGGACCAATTTGCCGGGCAAACCTCGCCATATTCTTCGAAGTGCTGTAAGGCGTCGACCATACGGAGAGCCTCGTCTACGTTACGGCCTAATGGTAAATCGTTGATTACATAATGACGGATCAAGCCCTCTTTGTCAATCAGGAACAGACCCCGGTAAGCGACCGGATTTCCTCTGGAGATAAGTTCTCCACTTTCGTTCGTAATATAATCAGCGGCCAATACGCCAAAGTTTTCAGAGATGGTTTTGGAAAAATCGGATACGAGTGGATAAGTCACCCCATGGATACCTCCTTTATTCTTATCTTGGTTTAACCATGCGAAATGAGAAAATTGAGAATCGACGGAGCAACCAACCACCGCTACGTTACGTCTTTCGAATTCCTGTAACTTTTGTTGGAAGGCATGTAATTCTGTCGGGCAAACGAATGTAAAGTCCATCGGATAGAAAAACATGACTACATACTTCTTGCCTACATATTGTTCCAAAGAGAAATCCTCGATGATCTCATTGCCATTCACTACTGCCGGAGCGTGGAATTCCGGTGCCTTTTTACCTATTAATGCTTTCATATTATAATTAATTTGTTTGTTAAGTAACAAGCGTAAGTGAAGGTTTGTTGTTGCTTTTTAGTAAAGAGACTGATTTTCTTGTGAAATAGACCTAAAGTTTATGCTTTAAAATTTCTCTGATTTTCAAAGATTTTATTTCTTTGTAACTTATTGATGTTAATAAAGAAAGTATATGGAGGTTTCCGAGGTAAAACAGCGTTTGCTGACAGATTTTTTTACATATTATCCCATGGGAGGTGCTCTGTATGATAAAAACGGTGCGCTAATTGATATAAATAAGTCCTTAAACGAGAAATTTCCTTTTACGAATGAAGCGGACTTCTTATTAAATAATCTTTTTCGTACAGATTTGTTGACCGATCTTCAAAAACAATATCTGCGTGGGGGAAGCGTGGTTTCCGGTTCTTTGCCTGTACCGTATTCTATCATCCCCTCAATGCATGAGAATAGAGAGATTCTTGGATATACCTTATTATTAACGGGTAATCCGGCGGTCGGGCAGGAGGCAGCCGGTTATGACCGGGAATTGAAGGAATTGACGGACATGTCGCAAAAGATGGCGGAAGCGGTTCCTGATACGATCCTTTTGGTAAACAAGCAACTGGTTGTAGAGAGGATTATCGCTTATGCTATGGAGACTTGTATAACACCAGAGTCGATCAATCGGCGTATCGATGATCTTCCGGGTTTCATTTATCCGGATGAGACTAAGCGTCGTGTGGCTGCGATCGTGCAAAGTTGCTTGAATAAGTCGGAGATCATGAATTTAGATTTATCGATTCCGGGACATAACGCTCCGATCGTTTATTTTAAACTACGGTTGGTACCTGTACATGACCGGTATGTGATTATTTATATACGGAATGTATCGGAGCTCGTTGAGCAGGAGAAAGCGAATGAGGCGTTAAGCAGTAAGTTGTCCGAAAGTCGGATGATGATGGAGCTTGCTTTGCAGAATAGCAAGATTACGACTTATTCTTTTAATTTCAGCCGATTTAAGTCTTGCGATAAAGTACATTGTAACCGTTGTTTCCAGTTTTATGGCACGACCAATAGTTTATTGAAACGTAATCAGTTCATCTGTCAGGCTTTGCCGCAACTTCGTCACCCGGACGATTCTGGCGACTTTTTCTATCTATTCAATACGATCCGTACGAATAAATTGGATGAATATAAAATAGATTTTCGTCTAAAGAACGATGATAACACCTATCGGATCTATGAGGTGATCGGTAAGACGCATGAAAAGGATGAAAATGGTTTCCCGAATTTGATTGTTGGCTGTATGATCGATGATCAAGAACGATTGGAGTTTGAGGAAGACTTGATCTTAGCCAAGGAAAAAGCGGAGGAGGCGGATATGCTTAAGTCGACTTTCTTAGCGAATATGACCCATGAGATCCGTACACCGTTGAACGCTATTGTCGGTTTCTCTGATTTGTTAGGAGTGGAGGAGGATTCGGAATTGCGCCAAAATTATATTAGTTTAATCAAGATGAACAATGATTTACTTTTAAGTATAGTAAATGATGTTTTGGATATTTCCAGAATCGAGTCTGATATGATGACGTTTACTTATATGGATGTTTATTTACCTTCCTTTATGAAAGATCTATATAACTCCATACAATTACGTAGACCGGAAGGGGTGGAAATGACCTTGGATGCATGTCCCGATATCATATTTAATATAGATCGAAATCGATTATGGCAAATCTGCATGAATTTATTGACGAATGCGGTTAAGCATACTAAAAAAGGTCGTATTTGGTTTGGGTATACGCTTGAGGCTGAGGAGAAAATGATTAAGTTTTATGTTTCGGATACAGGTTGTGGCATTCCCAAGGATGAATTGGATAATATCTTTGCTCGGTTCGTGCAATTAAGCGATTTTGAGCAAGGAGTCGGATTGGGATTAGCAATTTGTAAAGGTCTGGTATTAAAAATGGGCGGTAATATTTCAGTGATGTCCGAAGAAGGATTTGGTTCTACATTTATTTTCACTTTACCTATGAAAAGACCCAATAGTTGGAAAAACTAGTGAACAATACTCTTTGAAATTCGGTTGTCTATATAAGAGATGATTTAGGTTGTAGTCAATTTCCATAATAAGCATTAACTTATATATGCTTTTGGTTTATGTTTTGCCATAAGAAATTCTGGACTTATGGCCTAATCTTTTTGTATCATACCAGTAATCAAAGATTTTATATGACGAAAATAGAAATAAAGAATTTATCTATTCTTTTCGGCCCGGAGAAAATGCGTGCGAAAAGAATGCTAGTAGCGGGAAAAAGTAAACAAAACATTTTGAAAGAAACGGGTTGCACGGTAGCTGTACGTAATGCGAACCTAAAGATTGAGGAAGGGGAGTTATTTGTGATAATGGGACTTTCCGGAAGTGGAAAATCTACGCTGTTACGTTGTATTAACCGATTGAACGAGCCCTCTTTGGGAGAAGTCTTTATCAACGGAAAAAACATAACGACTTCCTCGGATAAAGAATTATTGGATATACGGCGTAAGGAAATGGCTATGGTTTTCCAGCATTTTGGATTGCTGCCCCATCGCACGGTATTGAGTAATATCGCTTTTGGCTTGGAGTTACAAGGGGTTCCTAAAAAAGAAAGAGACCAGAAAGCTGTGGAAAGTGTAGCCCTAGTAGGGTTAAAAGGATACGAGAACCAGAAGGTTAGCGAGTTGTCTGGAGGTATGCAGCAACGTGTCGGATTGGCCCGTGCGATCGCAAATGATCCCGAGGTGCTCTTGATGGATGAGGCTTTTTCTGCCTTAGACCCATTGATCCGTGTACAGATGCAGGATGAGCTATTGAAACTACAAGAGAAGATGCAAAAAACGATCATCTTTATTACGCATGATCTTGACGAGGCGATTAAGTTGGGGGATCGTATCGCCATTATGAAAGACGGGGAGGTCGTGCAAGTAGGTACCCCTGAGGAGATCTTGACAGATCCGGCCAATCATTATGTCTCTAGATTTACGGAAAATGTAGATCGTGGACGTATCGTTACAGCCTCATCGATAATGATAACCCAGCCGGTTGTCGCTCGTATCCGTAAAGATGGCCCGGAGACCGTGTTGAGGAAAATGAAAGAGAAAAACTTATATGTATTGCCGGTTGTGGATGGAAATAGGCAATTTCTGGGCGAGGTTCGTTTGAAAGATGTCTTGGCTCTTCGGAAAGCGGGGAATCATGATCTCTCGTCGATTGTGATGAAAGAGGTTCCTTCGGTTCTGGAAAACACGACGGTTGAGGATATGCTTCCTTTGTTACCGGAGATCCGGCAGGCCTTACCGGTCGTTAATGAGGCCAACCAATTGGCTGGCTTGGTTTCTACTTCATCGATTATAATCGAGATGACGGGGAAGGATAAAGAGGAAATAGATCAAATTGTTCAAAATGCGATAGAATTATGATAAATATAGGAAAATATATAGAGATTGCCATTAATTGGCTGACTGAGCATTTCGCTCGTTTTTTTGATGTGATAAATGATGGGGTCGGAGGATTTATCGATGCTTTTCAAGATGGGCTGACTTGGATTCCGTTTTATGTGATGATTTTGGGCTTGGCATTGTTGGCTTGGTTCAAGGCAGGAAAAGGAGTCGGCGTGTTCACGGCATTGGGTCTATTGTTAATTTACGGAATGGGTTTCTGGGTGGAAACGATGCAGACTTTGGCCTTGGTACTGTCTTCTACCATCATCGCCTTGATGATCGGAGTTCCGTTAGGAATTTGGACCGCACGCAGTGATCGGGCGGATAAGATCATCCATCCGGTCTTGGATTTGATGCAAACGATGCCGGCTTTCGTCTACTTGATACCAGCCGTTTTGTTTTTTGGTTTGGGACCGGTACCCGGCGCTTTCGCAACGGTGATTTTCGCCATGCCTCCGGTTGTACGGCTGACCGATCTGGGAATCCGTCAAGTCCCGGCCGATATTGTGGAGGCTACCCGCTCATTTGGCGCTACTTCCTCTCAGTTGCTTTATAAGGTGCAATTGCCATTGGCTTTGCCTACGATCATGACGGGAGTGAATCAAACGATCATGCTTTCACTTTCTATGGTAGTTATAGCGGCCATGATCTCGGCAGGAGGATTGGGTGAGATTGTCTTGCGAGGAATTACCCAAATGAAAATAGGTTTAGGTTTCGAAGGAGGTATAGCGGTCGTTATCTTGGCTATTATCTTGGACCGTATTACGCAGGGCTGGGCGAAAGGTAAAGTGAATAAACAAAAGAAATAAGAAACATAGAAAAGAAAGAAATAGATATATGAGACGATTTACGATTATTATTGGATGCTGTATGCTTTTGGTGACCTTACAATTTATTTTCAGTTGTGTGGATAGCAAGGATCGAAAGAAAATATCGATAGCGTACGCTAATTGGGCGGAGGGCATTGCTATGACCAACTTAGCCAAAGTGATATTAGAGGATCAAGGATATCGGGTAACATTAAAAAATGCGGATATCGCCCCGATCTTTACTTCTGTCGCTTCGGGAAAAGCGGATGTGTTCATGGATGCATGGTTACCGGTGACCCATGCGGATTATATGGAACAATACGGGGACCGGCTTGAGACACTCGGAACGGTTTATGAGCATGCGAAATTGGGCTTGGTAGTTCCGGAGTACGTTACCATTCGTTCCATCGAGGATTTGAATGCCCATAAAGATCAATTTAAAGGTGAGATTATAGGGATCGATGCCGGCGCCGGTTTGATGAACTCGGCGGATAAGGCGGTTCAAGATTATTCTTTGGATTTTGATTTGAAATCTTCCAGTGGGGCTACGATGGTTGCTTTCTTGAAGAAATCGATTGATGCGAACGAATGGATCGTGGTTACCGGATGGACCCCTCATTGGATGTTCTCACGTTATCCGTTAAAATTCTTGGAAGACCCGAAAGAGGAATTTGGAGACTCGGAGCATATCGAGGTTATCGCTACGAAAGGATTCTCTGAGAAAGATCCATATGCAGCCTCTTTTTTCAAGAACTTTAAGTTAACCGATGAACAACTGAGCGAATTGATGTATTATATGGAAGACGGGACACGTACGGAATTGCGATCAGCCCGTGCTTGGCTTGAAAAACATCCCGAGATAATCAAATTATTCTTACCTTCGCAGGAGAATCAATTGAATGGGAGCCATGAGACAAATTAAGGGAGTCATATGTATTTTAATAAGTATCGTTATGTGTTGGTCTGCTTCAGCCGCAAACAATAAACGTTATGTGAATATCGTATTTATCGGGAATAGTATCACGTTTGGCGCCGGGTTACCGAAGCCTGTCCATGATGCGCCTCCTGTAAAGGCTGCGTTGTTTTTAAGCAAGTGCCCGGAAGTGGCTTCGGTCAAGTATTCCAATAGAGGACAGAGCGGCTGTACTACCGTTGATTATTTGCCGGATACGAATACGCTCTTCCCGTGGGCCGTACGTGCTGCCGATAAATTTAAGGATGAGACTTGGGCGGATTTGGTGTTCTCTATTATGCTGGGGACGAACGATAGCGCGATAGAAGGCACGAACGGCTGCCCGGTAGCGCCCGAGCGGTATTATGAGAACATGAAGACAATTATCAATCGCTTATTAGCTTTATACCCGAATTGCCGTATTGTGGTACATCGTCCTTTATGGTATAGCCCGAATACGTATAATGGAGCTAAATATTTGGAAGAAGGCTTGCGAAGGCTCCAAGATTATTATCCGCAAATACAACGATTAGTCGATTATTATGCGTCTCATTTTCCCGGACAAGTCTTTCTGGGAGATACGAAAGGATTTGATTACTTTAAGGAAAAACATTTAACGGATTTCCAAGCGGAGAAGGGCAACGCCGGAGTGTTCTATCTTCATCCGAATGAGAAAGGAGCGGTCCGGTTAGGCGAATTGTGGAGTGAGGCGATTCGTCAGGCTTTAGGGCTTTGACCTCTATAAAAAAGCCATGCCATCCCAAGAAGACGACATGGCTTTTTAGGCCCATTTATAGGCATGACAAGCAGGTATTCGTTTATCTTTTTCCTAATCGATGATCCATTAATACGGCATGATGTTCTCCGTATAATTTAAGTTTCTCGACAATATTTTTCGCTGTAGCCTCTTCCTCTACCTGCTCTCGGACGAAGCCCCATAGGAAATCTTGTGTCGCCTTGTCTTTCTCTTCGGAAGCGATATCGACAATCTTGTCGATTGATCCGGATACATGCACCTCATGCTCGTAGATATGCTGGAAAATCTCCAACGGCTCTCCCCATGCTGTAGGAACGGAATTAACTACTCCGATCGTCACTTGTCCGCCACGCTTGATTGAGTAATCGATCATTTTATAGGCATGTTCAAGTTCCTCTTGCGATTGTTTTAACGTCCAATGCGCAAAACCATCCAGCCCTATCTGAGTGAAATGTACCGACATGGATAAATATAGGTTGGATGACCACATCTCCATGTTGATTTGCTTGTTGAGAGCATCTGATAATTTTCTGCTTAAAATCATAATGGCTTATTCTATTTTATGTTGTTTATAAATAGAACAAGCCATTATCGGTTTTGTTGAGTTTTTACGAAGGAAAGTGTATCGAGGTTATTTGATCTCGATTACTTTCTCGGCCATTTTAGCCTCTTCCTCAGTTCTTTTCGGTATGCTGATACTCAAGACGCCGTTCTCAACCTTCGCCTCAATCTTGTCTTTCTCTACATTGTCAGGCAAAACCATGGTTTGTTGGAACTTGCTATAAGAGAATTCGCGTCTCAGATAGCGTCCGTCTTTCTTATCCTCATTCTTTTCTTCTTTTTTCTCCATAGATACGACCAAGTTGTTGTTCTCATCGATCTTGATGTTGAAATCGTTCTTCGTCATACCGGGAGCGGCTACCTCAACTCGATAATCCTTATCGGATTCTATCACGTTGATGGCTGGAGCTGTAGAGTTTGCTTTTATCATCCAGTCGTTGTCAAATAAATCATTGAATACATACGGTAACCAATTTTGACTTCTTCTCATCGGTGTCATAATACAGTCCTCCAATTATTAGTTAAACATTCTATTTACTATTCTTATTTCTGAACTCGTCCTTTTTAATCTCGAATTCGCTATAGATACTTCAAATGGCATGCCAATCTGATAATGTGTGTGTTAATGCGGATAAAAGAGATTGAATAAGGTTTAACCCACGCATGGGGAACTTATGATTCGGGGGATGCGGGTGCAGGGAATAATATCTTTTAGAAACTGGAATAAAATACAATGAAACGGAAATCTGTAATATTGGCATAATATACGTTATTTTGGCACGATAGAATGACGGGTTGGATAATAACTTTTATCTTTAGACGTTTTTAATAGTAAATCGGTTCGTATATGAGAAAAAAGATAGAGCTGTTTGGACTGCGAATGAAAGCTGCGGTACAGAGCCATCCGGTAGAGGTGTCGCTTTCGGTTTTGGCCTGTGCGATGGGATGTTATGATTATGAAAGCGAGGGTAGTTTTTTCGACATGGTACTACAGTATATGCCAGTTGTTTTCTTGTTTGTTTATACCTTGAACAGGTGTTGCGCGAGGATGAGGAGACGTTTGTTGTATTATTTCTCGGCGTTGTTATGGATTCCTTTTTTAATGATGCCGGTAGAGCGATCTTTCTCTTCTACGCATCTGGTTTCGTTGATCATTGTGATACTCGTTTATTTGGGAAGTGGATGGATGAAAGATAACAAGCGCTTTGTGGAAAATACGCTTTTCTTTGTCCGGTCGCTTTTATATGCGGGCGGGCTTTCGGTGGTTATTTATCTGTTATCCGGATCGATCTATAAGTCAATCCAATATATTTTCGAGATCTGGCAAGATGAGGCAGAAAGAATAATCGCTTATACGGCCTTTGTCGTTTTTAGCATCATTTTCCCACTATTGTTCTTGATGTTTAATGAACGAAGGGAGCGATCTTGGCTTCCTTTCAAGAGCAAGCTATTTGATGTTTTGCTAAACTATGTGCTTTCTCCGGCATTGCTTATTTATGCGGTGATCTTGTATCTGTATTTTATTAAGATCGCTGTCCTGTGGTCATTGCCTAAGGGAGCGGTTGCTTCTATAGTGGTAAGTTTTACTGCCGCTGTGTTTATATTAAAAGGATGTCAGGTATTTCTTACCCGGAGGTATTACGATTGGTTTTATGATCATGCCAGCCTTGCCGTGTTTCCGGCGTTGGTGATGTTTTGGATAGGCACGCTTTATCGGATTCGTGAGTATGGGTTTACCGAACCAAGGGTTTATTTAGTTGTCGTGGGGTTGATATTGACCGGGGCTGCCGTTTTATTTTCCGTCAAACGTTGGGCATCTTATTTATACGTAGCCTGTTGGGCGATCCTTTTGCTGGCGAGCGTAACTTATATCCCGGGGATGACGGCCAAAAATATTGAACATATCTCCCAAATGTCTCGAAAAGATGATCCGATAAAGAAGTCTTGGGAGGTGGAGTATATTCATATTTCCTCGGATAAGCCGGTTGATATCCGGGGATATAATACAATGGCGAGCTTACGGAGTTATAAAATGAGCGATGCTGCTCGGTTAGTGGCGGAGAATGATACGATTGCGGTTTTCGATGAAGAGGATGTCTTGGTCTATCAAAAATCCTATGATGGTTTTTTGGACGGGCAATTGCGGAAAGTCGGGCTTTCGCAGCTGGCTCCTATCCCAGAGTCCGTCTATCCCGATCTTCTCCGGATCGATCTGGATTCATCCGCCATTATTTTGGAGGCGATAGACTTGCGGAGAGATTCCGCCAATCATATTAACTATATCATAGGATCATGTTATCTAAAACAGTAAAATTGTATGTCTAGAAGTAAGGAATTGATTTTATTGGCCCAACGTATCCGGGCCTTGTCTCAGACGGGGTTGGTTTATTCATTAAGCGAGTACGATACGGAACGTTATGAAGAGTTGAGCCGCCTAAGTGATGAAATAACGGCTCTGGCTACCGGATTGAAGCCCGATGATGTGGCGAGTGGTTACCGCCCGGCCCAAGAGTATGTAACCCCGAAAGTCGATATCCGTGCGGTTGTCTTTAACGAGAAAGACGAGATTTTGCTGGTCCGTGAGAAAATGGACGGATGTTGGTCGTTGCCCGGCGGATGGAGCGATGTGGGGTATTCCCCGAAAGAGGTAGCGGCGAAAGAGGTGAAAGAGGAGACGGGCTTGGATGTGCTTCCGGTCCGCTTGCTGGCCGTGATGGATATGAGCAAGCATCCGCATCCCGCTATACCTTATTATGTATATAAGTTTTTTATCCTTTGCGAGTTGAAGGGCGGGTCGTTTACCGAGACCTTCGATATCTTGGGGAAAGGCTTCTTTCGATTGGAGGAGTTGCCCCCGTTGTCCTTGGAGCGTGTGCTGCCGGAGCAGATCCAACGGATGTATGCCTATTATAAGCATCCGGGCGAAGATGTTTATCTGGATTAAGGATACTTTTGTACCTTCGCGACTTCATTTTAAAAACAATGTTATGAAAAGATATTGTCAGACCTTGGATCTGAAAGAGGACGAGCAGTTGATAAAAGAGTATTGCTATTGGCATTCGCCGGAACATATCTGGCCGGAGATACCGGAAGGAATCCGTGCGGTAGGGATCTTGAATATGGAGATTTACCGTTTGGGAATCCGGTTGTTCATGATCGTGGAGACGCCCGATGATTTTGATTGGGATGCGTCGTTCGCCCGTTTGGCGACGATGGATAAGCAAGCGGAATGGGAGGACTTCGTGGCGAAGTATCAGAAAGCCGTTCCGGGAAGTTCCTCGTCGGAGAAATGGCAGTTAATGGAATGTATGTTTAAATTGCCGGGCGCGAGTAAATAGACGGAAGGATGGAAAAACAAAAGAAACAGTCGCTGGTGGCCGCCCCGGGAGGGAAATCTTATTTGGTCCCGTTTATCTTGATCACGAGTTTGTTTTTGCTTTGGGGATTCGCCCACGGACTCTTGGATGTGCTGAACAAGCATTTTCAAGGAGTCTTCACGATGACCAAGGCAGAGAGCGGTTTGGTGCAATTCTCTACGTATATCGCTTATTTCTTGATGGCGTTGCCGGCGGGGGCGTTCATGAAACGTTACGGATATAGGAAAGGGATTATCATGGGTTTGCTATTGTTCGCTATCGGAGCTTTTGGGTTTATCCCGGCGGCTTTTTTGCATTCGGCTACGCCTTTCCTGATCGCCTTGTTTGTGATCGCTTGCGGGCTTTGTATCTTGGAGACGGCGGCGAATCCTTATTCTACGATATTGGGGCCGTCCGCTTCCGCTGCGCAACGGCTGAACTTATCCCAGTCTTTTAATGGATTAGGTTGGATATTGGGGCCATTGGTAGGTGGTTTGTTGATATTCGGGGCATCGGAGGGAGATTCGATGGCGTTGACTAAACCTTATATCTTGGTAGGTGGTATCGTCTTGTTCGTAGCGTTGCTTTTCTTTTTCACGAAGTTGCCGGAGATTAAGCCGGAAGAAGAGGAGGAGGTGACCGCTATTGTCGAGGAGAAACCCGCTGCCTCCCTATGGAAACGTAGGCAGTTTGTACGTTCCGTGGTCGCCCAATTCTGTTATTGCGCCGCGCAGACGGGAATCTTCGGGTTCTTTATTAATTACGTGACGGAGATGGACCCGGGTATCAGTAATTTGCGAGCGTCTCGTATTTTGGCATTCGGTGGAATGGCCTTGTTTATGATCGGGCGTTTGAGCGGTAGTTTTACGATGAAGTGGTTGGCTCCGGGCCGCTTGCTGACTTGGTATTCTTTGTTGAGTGCCGTTTGTATGGCTTTGGTGGTGGCTTCCGTAGGTACGCTTTCGCTATACGCTCTTTATTTATCCTTTTTCTTCATGTCCATCATGTTCCCTACGATTTTCGCCTTGGGGCTGGAAGGTATGGGCGTTTATACCAAGAAAGCCTCTTCTTATATCGTGATGGGAGTCGCCGGCGGCGCTTTCAGTCCGATGCTGATGGGATATATCGGCGAGGAGAATATGGCGCTGGGTTTCATCGTCCCGTTGATCGCTTTCTTGTATATCTTGTATTTCGCTATCAAATGTAATCGATAAATTTGGAATGCTGTTTTTTACTTATGGAATCCGGATAATAAACCAGTATGGCTTGTGTATGAAGGCTTGGGTTTCATGGGATAAATGTTACGCTCAAGTAATATCTGCTTATCTATATCGTTTTCATTTTAAATAAAATAAAAGAGAGTGGATATGAATAAAGGTTTGTTTTTGTGTGGGCTATTTATAGCTCTATTTCTGGCTGGTTGTGGGGATGATGAGGTTAAAATCGCTAATCAGATGACTTTATATTCAAGGCCGGATACGATTCATCTGGGGGGTGACTTAGGGATGGATTCCATATTGGTGAAGGGCTTCACGGCTTGTGAGGCGTATGACGCGAAATGGGGAACATTGCCCGGGGATGTTGCGCGAGAGTTTGATATGAATGCCTCTTATCTCTATTTCTCGTATGAGGCAAGGGTGGTTTTATTGGAAGATAGCATTTATGACATAGGTATAGGACACTTTTGGGATGAGAAAGCTGGATTCTCGGAGGATTTGAGTTCGTATGGCTTCGTTATCAGTACGTTTGGCATGCAAAAGGATAAGAAGCAAGTGCTGGCGTGTACCTATTTAATATATGTAGAGAAGAACTCAGATGGAGAGAAGATCGATCGCTGGCTTCCTGTACGACCGGAGGAGTTGCGGTGGCGTTATCTCCGAATAGAAGACTTTGATCAATTAAAAAATGTAGAATGATATGAGACATTTAATAGTTGTATGTCTAGCTTTTATGATGGGCCTTAATGTGGCTTGCTCACGGGTGGAAGATCTCGGTAAGGATGATTTGCATTCTGAACCGACAATAGAGATCGTAAGTGGTGATACCTTGGATATTGTAGGGTTCACTCTTGCGCATGAGCTGGCTACTAGTGAAGGGCGTTTGCCTTATAACGTAGGGGATGAGTTTGGTTATACGGGTTCTTACACCTATAAGTCCTATGTGGTAAGGACGGAATATACGTATCAGGATGATGGAAATAGTATTTGGGTTTGGGAGGATACATTGAGTTCAATAATAGGTTTTTATCCTTATCTTAGATCTGAGGTATATGATCTTGCGGATGTTCAGTTCCATATCCGGTCGTGCGCTCAAGGGGGATCGGTCTCTGTCGGGGAAAGGACAGATATGTATGATACGGCTCTCCTCCATATCATTCGTTCCGCGAATGGAGAGGATATGGATGTATGGATTCCTTGTAAACCATCGGAATTGAGGTATCGGTGTGTTGTCTATCATTTGGAAGAGTGAACGTTTTAGCCAAGCTCCGGCAGTAGATAATACCCGGAGCTTGACAATACATTATCACTGCAACATCTGCATCAACTTATCCAACTTAGGAGCCATGATGATCTCCGTACGGCGGTTCTTGCTACGTCCATCGGCGGTCTCGTTATCAGCGACCGGCATAAACTCCCCACGACCACAAGGTTGTATCTGTAGCGGATTCACCCCGTAATCCTTGGTAAGGATACGTACTACGGAGGTCGCACGGATCACGCTTAGATCCCAATTATCCTTGAATTGGGCGGTATTGATCGGCTTGCTGTCCGTATGGCCCTCTATATAAACGTCTATATCGTTTTGCTTATTCAACACCTCGGCCAACTTAGCCAACGCTTCCTTGCCTCGTTTATCGACCTTTGCGCTACCCGATTGGAACAGAAGCTTATCCGACATGGCTACATATACTTTACCATTCTTCTCGGTTACGGTCAGCTCATCACTGTTGAAACCCAGCAAAGCGTCTTTCACGCTACTCAACAAATTCTGTACCTTTGCGTTCTGTGCGTTCATCATATCCTGTAGCTCGTTGATGGTACGCTCACGCTCGTCCAGCTCACTCATCTTTTGCTGTAACAAGGCATTCAGCTTGTCCTGCTCACCCATATTGGTATTCAACATGGTCTGGTAATTACGGATATCACGCCCCATTGTGGTCGTATCCCTTATCAAGGCGGCGATCCGGTTGTTGAGCGCGTCGTTATCGTCCTTGCATTTAATCAATTCCTCCTTCAAGGCGTCGCCACGTCCGATCGCCTCCAACCGGCCGTTCTCGGCAAGGAGGTATTTCTTTTTACTCACGCACGAAGAACATAAAAGGAGTGCGGAGACCGAGATAAATAACAATCTTTTCATTTTACGCATAAAATTTCGTGCAATGTAATATTTATTACAATTTCCTACACGCAAGTTTAGGATATTTGTGTCTCATAAACCAATATTAAAGAATCAGCGGTATGAAAATAAGAGAAATAATACAAACGCTGTTCCCGACAAGAACTTGGAAACTAGCCGCTATCATAGCCGGAGGTGTCCTTTGCGGGCTGGGGTCTTATACCTTATATGCTTCCCGGGCGTGGACTTATTTGTCCGACGACCCGGCTACTTGCGTGAATTGCCACATTATGGGCCCTTATTATGCTACATGGAATCATAGCTCGCACAGCCGTAACGCCACTTGCAACGACTGCCATGTGCCGCACGAGAACGCCGTGAAGAAGTGGTTCTTCAAAGGTATGGACGGAATGCGCCACGCCTCGGTATTCATGATGCGAGGGGAACCGCAAGTGATACAGGCGATCGACGAGAGCGCGGAGGTAATCATGAATAACTGTATCCGTTGCCATACGCAATTGAATACGGAATTCGTGAATACCGGAAGGATCGATCATGAGATGGCAATGGCGGGAGAAGGGAAAGCTTGCTGGGATTGCCATCGCGAGGTGCCGCACGGAGGTACGAACAGCCTGTCTTCTACACCGAATGCGTTGGTGCCTTATCCGAAGTCCGTATCGCCGGACTGGTTAAAAGATATGCTAAGTAAATAATAATAAATCAGTATAGTTATGGAAAAGAAATTAAAATCATGGCAAGGTTGGTTGCTGTTTGGAGGAACCATGGTCGTTGTTTTTGTTTTGGGTATGATCGCTGCTTCCGTGAACGAGAGACATGCGGAGGTCACTAGCGTAATGAATAATAAGAAGACGGAGATCACAGGAATCGAGGCTCGCAATGATAAGTTCGAATCGAATTATCCACGTGAGTACCAGACTTGGGAGGCTACGGCGGATACGAGTTTCAAGAGTTTATACAATGGAAATCAGGCGGTCGATGTTCTGGAGGCTCGTCCGGAAATGGTGATCCTTTGGGCTGGTTACGCTTTCTCTAAGGATTATTCTACCCCGAGAGGGCATATGCATGCGATCGAGGATATGCGTAACACGTTGCGTGTAGGCGCTCCGATGACAGAGAACGAGGGGCCGCAACCGGCTACTTGCTGGACTTGCAAAAGCCCGGATGTTCCCCGTATGATGCAAGCGATGGGCGTGGATAATTTCTATAAGGGCAAATGGGCTTCTCTGGGTAAAGAGATCGTGAATCCGATCGGTTGCGCCGATTGCCATGAGCCGGAGAATATGAACCTGCATATCAGTCGCCCGGCTTTGATCGAGGCTTTCCAGCGTCAAGGCAAGGACATCACGAAAGCGACTCAACAAGAGATGCGTTCCTTGGTTTGCGCGCAATGCCACGTGGAATATTATTTCAAGGGCGATGGTAAATACTTGACTTTCCCTTGGGATAAAGGTTCTACGGTTGAGGATATGGAGGCTTATTACGATGAGGCCGGTTTCGCCGATTATACGCATAAGCTAAGCCGTGCTCCGATTTTAAAGGCACAGCATCCGGATTATGAGATCTCCCAGATGGGTATCCATGCGCAGCGGGGTGTATCTTGCGCCGATTGCCATATGCCGTATAAGAGCGAGGGGGGCGTGAAATATAGTGACCACCATATCCAAAGCCCGTTGGCTATGATCGACCGTACGTGTCAGGTTTGCCACCGTGAGAGCGAGGAGACTTTACGCAATAATGTGTACGAGCGTCAGAATAAGGCGAACGAGATGCGTAACCGTTTGGAGACCGAGTTGGCGAAAGCGCATGTAGAGGCGAAGTTCGCATGGGATAAGGGAGCTACCGAGGATCAGATGAAAGATGTATTGAAATTGATCCGTCAGGCACAATGGCGTTGGGATTTCGGCGTGGCTTCTCATGGTGGTGCGTTCCACGCTCCGCAAGAGATTCAAAGGATATTAGGCAATGGATTGGATAAGGCGATGCAGGCTCGTCTGGCTACCGCGAAAGTGTTAGCGAAATTAGGTTATACGGATGATGTTCCGATGCCGGACTTCTCTACGAAAGAAAAGGCTCAGCAATATATCGGTTTGGATATGGCCGCTGAACGTACCGCCAAGGAAAAATTCCTAAATACAATCGTTCCTCAATGGGTGAAAGAGGCGCAAGAAAATAATCGTTTAGCGAAGAACATTTGATTATGTGGAAACAACCTTGGGGATATGCTGAAGGCTGGGTCATCTGTGCCGGTTTACTGATTACGGGATTTGGCTTGCAACTGATCACCGGCCCGGTTCAGGCAGGGTTGTTCCAATATCCGGTGAATGTGGCCGGAGGATTGATTTTTCTGTTGGTTCTATGTATAGGGTTTGTTGTTGGCCGGAAAATCACGGTTGTCCAGTGGTTTTCCGGGTTAACGGCGAGCATTACCTCTTTATCGGCTCTTTTGTCAGTTGTGTTGGTTATGGGATTTGTGGGTCCGGGTATCGAGCGGATTACGATGTCGTGGCCTTTTATCCTGCTGTTTCTCTATTTCTTGTTTGTCTTGGGCTTTGTCACATTGAAGCGTATCGTATCGTTTCGCTGGAGGGATGTTCCGTTTATGCTGAACCATGTCGGTTTATTTATCACGCTGCTGGCGGCGATCTTGGGAAACGGGGATTTACGCCGTTTACGGATGACGGTTCCGCTGGAGAATCCTGAGTGGAGGGCTTCGGACGAGAAGAACGAGATGATAGAACTACCGCTTGCCATCGAGCTTCGTTCGTTTACGATTGATGAATATCCTCCTAAGTTAATGCTAATCGACAATACGACCGGAAAAGCGCTTCCTGAAAAGCAACCCGAGAACATATTGGTGGAGGAAATTCCCTTAGCCGGAAACCTGCAAGGCTGGAAGGTTGAGGTTACCCGTTCACTACCGATGGCGGCTTGCGTGATGGGGCAGGATACGATAAACTTCGTGGAATTTCACTCCGAGGGGGCGACCACCGCTTTATACGTAAAAGCACGTAACGAACTTACCGGACGGCAGAAGGAAGGCTGGGTGAGTTGTGGCAGCTATATCTTTCCATACATATCGCTCCAACTGGATGATGCGGTCAGTATGGTGATGCCGGAACGGGAACCGAGACGCTTTGCCTCGGACGTAATGGTCTATACGAAAGATAAACAGACCAAGGAGGCGCGTATCGAGGTGAATAAGCCACTCTCTATTGCCGGATGGAAAATCTACCAATTGAGTTACGACGAGACGAAAGGTAAATGGAGTCGGATGAGTGTATTTGAGTTGGTAAGAGATCCATGGTTGCCGATCGTTTATACAGGGATCTTAATGATGATAGCCGGGGCGATCGGATTATTCCTGTCCGCTCCTGTAAAAAAAGAATAGTATGGATTGGAGTTACTTTATTTATTTCGCCGCTCCGGCGTTATTTTGCTGGATAGGTGGGGCATGGTTGGCTTATCGTCCTTCTTTTTCCAAGGGGGCTGTCGCTTGGACCGTGTTTGGCTTGGCTATATTTTCCGCTTTTATCATAGGGATGTGGATCTCGTTGGAGAGGCCGCCCTTGCGCACGATGGGCGAGACTCGTCTATGGTATTCTTTCTTCTTGCCGGTGGCGGGCGTGATCACTTATGTCCGTTGGCGGTATAAATGGATACTTTCCTTTAGTACATTGTTGGCCTTTGTCTTTATCTGTGTCAATCTGTTTAAGCCGGAGATACATAACAAGACCTTGATGCCCGCTTTGCAAAGCCCGTGGTTCGCTCCGCACGTGATAGTCTATATGTTCTCTTACGCCATGCTGGGCGCCGCTGCCCTTATCGCCATTTACCTGCTGATCCGTGCGAGGAAGAAGGGGATTGACGAGGGGATGATGAGTTTATGCGATAACTTGGTATATGTCGGTATGGCCTTTCTCACGATTGGGATGCTGTTCGGCGCTTTATGGGCCAAGGAGGCGTGGGGGCATTATTGGAATTGGGACCCGAAGGAGACATGGGCGGCTGCCACTTGGTTGGGATACTTGATTTATATCCATTATCGCCTTCGCCATCGCTTGGGTTATTCGGCGGCGTTGGGGCTTTTGGTTTTCTCTTTTCTTTTGCTACAGGTGTGTTGGATTGGCGTGAATTATCTACCCTCCGCACGAGGATATAGTGTACATACTTATAATATGGAATAATTAAAATCAGAGGTATATGAAAAAACTAGTTGTTTTAGTAGCGGGCTTGCTTTCCGTGGCCCTTTTCGCGCAAGCGGAAGAAACACAAAATACGAAAGAGAACACGTTCTCGATGAAAGTACAGATACGTCCGAGAGCCGAGTACCGGAACGGGGTCTTATTCCCCCGGCCTAAAGATGCCGAGTCCACCGGGTTTATCAATAACCGTACCCGCCTTTCTTTGGGGTATGAGCGGGATCGTTTGTCTATCGGCTTGTCCGCGCAACATGTTGGAGTATGGGGACAGGATCCTCAGATCGATAAGAATGGCCGTTTTATCTTGAATGAGGCGTGGGCGAAGCTGGATTTCGGATCGGGTTTCTTCGCTAAGTTAGGTCGCCAGTCATTGGTATACGATGACGAGCGTATCATGGGTGCGTTGGATTGGAACGTGGCCGGTCGTTATCATGATGCTTTGAAGCTAGGCTACGAGAACACGAATAACCAACTGCATTTAATTCTCGCATTCAACCAGAATGATGAGAAAACGATCGGAGGAACGTATTACGCTCCGGGTGCGCAACCCTATAAAACGATGCAAACCCTTTGGTATAAGCATCTCTTCGACAAGAGTTTTAACGCATCCTTCTTGTTTATGAACTTAGGGATGGAAGGCGGTGATGCCGAGAAACAAAACTCGGATACAAAATACCTGCAAACCTTAGGAACGAACTTAATCTATACGCCTAGTAACTGGACGATAGGTGGTACTATCTATTATCAATTCGGCAAGACGAAAAGCGGACGGGATGTTTCCGCTTTCTTATGGGCGGTAAACGCCGCTTATCAAATCGATCCGCAATGGAAGATCGGTGTAGGTAGTGATTATCTGAGTGGCTCGGATGGGGCCGACGGGAAATATAAGGCGTTTGATCCTCTGTATGGAACCCATCATAAGTTTTATGGTGCCATGGATTATTTCTACGCCTCCTCTTTTGTCAACGGATTGAATCCGGGTTTATGGGATAATCAGATAAATGTAGCTTATAAACCTTCTTCCAAGGTAAACCTGTCTTTATCCTATCATTATTTCTCCATCACGGGCGACGTATACGAAGGTAATGATAAATTGAGTAAAGGTTTAGGTTCGGAATTGGATTTCCAAGTGGATTGGGTAATCATGAAAGACGTGAAATTATCCGCGGGATATTCTACGATGTTGGGTACGAATACCATGAAGGCCGTGAAGGGTGGAAATCCGTCTCATTGGCAAGATTGGGGTTGGTTATCAATAAATATTAATCCAACTATATTCACGACGAAATGGTAACAGTTCTCAAGGAAAAGGGTATATTTGCAGGAGTAAACCTTTTTTCAAAACAAGATACGATGGATATAACCGATATGTTTAAAATCCCGCTTTTTAAGAATTTTACGCTTAAGATGCGGGAAGAGTTTTTGGATAAACTTGAATATACAGTAGAGGAGCATCCAAAAGGAAAAACCATAATTCATCAAGGGACGACTTGTAACGCCCTTCATGTTTTATTGGAGGGAAAATTGAACGTGGATGTTTTGGACGTATCAGGTAACATCGTGCGCGTGGAGACGATACAGGCTCCACGCACGTTCGCTACGCCTCATATCTTTTCCGAGAAAAACCAATTCCCCGCTACTTTTACCGTCGACGAGGATGTGGTATTGCTTAAGGGTTCCAAGGAGTCTGTATTTACCTTAATGCATTCTATGCCGTTATTCCTGCATAATTTCCTTTGTGTCAGTACAAGCTGTAATAAATGTACGATGACTCGTTTGAAGGTGCTTTCGTTTCGTGGCATCCGGAACCGCTTTATTTATTACTTATTCGAACATCAGCAAAAGGATTCGAATGTCGTGGAACTAGAACATACCCAAGAGCAGTTAGCGGAGTATTTTGGTGTTACCCGCCCGGCTTTATCGAAGGAAATCGGGAGATTGGTGGATGAGGGATTTATCAGCATTACAAGGAGAAAGGTGACGATTTTAAATAAGACGGCGTTAACATGTATGCTTTAATGCTTTTGGGAAAAAGGTAAAAAGCGTACATTTGTGCCCAAATAAATAACTCCGGTGTATGGGCAAAGTTTTAATTATTGACGACGAGAAGCAGATTTTAGGTTTACTTTCACGCATTATCGGTTTGGAGGGATACGAGGTCTTACAGGCTGCTACTTGTAAGGCGGGGCTGAGGCAGATGGAGCAACATTCGCCAGAGGTGGTATTGTGCGATGTGTTCTTGCCGGATGGTAATGGTGTGGATTTGGTGTCGGACTTAAAGAAACTTCGCCCTCTATCCGAGATCATCCTACTTACCGCGCATGGTAATATTCCGGATGGCGTACAGGCAATCAAGAATGGAGCCTTCGATTATATCACGAAAGGGGATGATAATAATAAGATCATTCCTCTGGTAGCCAAAGCGATGGAGAAAGCTTCTGCCGCTTATCAACAGCAAAAGAAGGAGGCTACGTTCGTCGGGAGGCAATATTCGTTTGATACGATTGTCGGTAAATCACCCGCTATCCAAGCGGCGATAGCGTTGGCTCAGAAAGTCTCGGCTACGGAGGTTCCGGTTCTGTTGACTGGTGAGACCGGTACGGGAAAAGAGGTCTTTGCTCAATCCATCCATCAACATAGTTCCCGGAAAGGGAAGTCTTTTGTCGCTATCAATTGTTCCTCTTTTAGTCGGGATTTATTGGAAAGCGAGATGTTCGGTCATAAAGCGGGGGCTTTTACCGGTGCTTTGAAAGAGACAAAAGGCTTGTTTGAGGAAGCTTCCGGAGGTACGATCTTCTTGGATGAGATCGGGGAAATGGCTTTCGACTTGCAAGCGAAATTGCTCCGTATCCTTGAGACCGGGGAGTTTATCAAGATCGGCGATACGAAACCAACGAAAGTGGATGTACGAATTATTGCCGCTACCAACCGTGATTTAGAGAAAGAGATCGAGCAAGGGCATTTCCGGGAAGATCTATTTTATCGGCTTTCCGTTTTCCAGATCCATCTTCCCGCGCTTCGTGAACGGGTCGAGGATATCCCTCTCCATATAAAAGCCTTTGTTTCCGCTTTTTCCTCCAAGATGGGAAAGAATATCCGAACAATTTCGCCCGAATATATAGATGCCCTGAAAAAACGAGCTTGGAAAGGTAACGTACGTGAGTTGCGTAATGCAATTGAGCGTAGTCTGATTATTGCCGATGGAGATACCTTAACCTTGGATGCCCTCCCTTTGAATATGCAAACCTCCTCTGCGGCGAGTACGGAATCTTATAGCGGTTTTGACCTGAGTGGCGTAGAGAAAATGCATATCCAAAAAGTGCTCAAATACACAAAAGGCAATAAAACCGAAACTTCCCGCCTTCTAGGTATAGGCCTCACTACTCTTTATCGGAAGATTGAGGAGTATGGGCTTTAATCTCATATTCTGCATTATTATGTATACCCGAAAGCATCTTGAAGATATGTAAGGAGAAACGGACATTGCTAAATAGTTTATCTTTGCTGAACGTAAACTTAATAATAATCGCTTAAAATACATCACCTATGAGTCTGAAGATTAAAACAAAACTAAGATACGGAATCGGGCTGCTGTTTGCCATGATCGTTTTGCTGGGAGGTCTATCGGTAAAGAACATCTCCGATATGTCTGCCGACACAAGGAACATATTGGCCGATAATTATAATTCTTTACTCTATTCACGCCGGATGCTGGATGCACTGGAACGAATCGATAGCGATCCTTCGGCTCAAGCCGATTTCGAGAAAAACCTAGGGCTACAGAAAAAGAATATCACGGAGGTCGATGAGAACGTGGCCACCTCACATCTAGTCGCTCAATACGAGCAATTGGCGAAAGAGCGTAATGAGGAGAATATCCGTCGTGTACGTCTCGCCTTAAATCAAGTCATGAGTTTGAATATGGCTTCTATCTACAGGAAAAGCCAAGTGGCGGAGTCTACGTCTCAAAAGGCTTTATTTTGGATTTGGGGGATTGGCCTCTCTTGTATGGTGGTCGCTTTCGCTTTTTTAATACGTTTCCCCCGTTCGATAAATACCCCTATCCGTATGTTGATGGACGGTATCATGGAGATCGCTAACCATAATTACGAGAAACGATTGGATCTCGCTAAATATGATGAATTCGAGGGGGTAGCGAAATCCTTTAACCGGATGGCGGAACGGCTTACGGAATACCGGAAAAGTACGTTGGCGGATATTATTCAAGGAAAGAAATATATAGAGGCTATCGTGAATAGTATCACGGAGCCAATCATAGGCTTGGATCGGGATCGTAAGATTCTTTTCGCCAATAACGAGGCTTTGACGATCTTGAATCTCAAGCGGGAAAACGTGATCGGAAAGTCTGCCTCGGAATTATCCTTACGGAACGATTTGCTTCGCAGGTTAGTTCGGGAACTGATCCAGCCGAGCGAGAAGAAAGAGCCGCTTAAAATTTACGCGGATAATAAGGAAAGTTATTTTCAAGTGCAATATATACCGATCCGTGTGTCGGAGAATGGCGAGGCGGAGGAGTATGTGGGCGACGTGATCTTATTGAAGAACATCACGGAGTTTAAGGAGTTGGATTCCGCTAAGACCACTTTTATCTCGACGATCTCCCATGAATTGAAAACTCCGATATCGGCGATCATGATGAGCCTGAAATTGTTGGAGGATGCCCGTGTGGGAGTCATGAACGACGAGCAAAAAGCACTGGCGGAAAGTATCAAGGAAAGTAGTAATCGATTACTGGAAATTACCAGTGAGCTATTGAAAATGACGCAGGTGGAGACCGGCAAGCTACAATTGAATCCGAAAATCACCAAACCGATCGAATTGATCGAGTATGCGATAAAGGCGAACCAAGTGCAAGCTGATCGCTTCAATTGCCATATAGAGGTGGAATACCCGGAGAAGATTTCCAAGCTTTTCGTGGATAGCGAGAAAATCGCATGGGTCTTGACGAATCTATTATCGAACGCAATTCATTATACCCCGGAGAATGGCCGTATCATAATCGGTGCCCGCCAGCAAGATCATAGCGTGGAGATCTATGTGCAAGATTTCGGTAAGGGCATTGATCCCCGATATCATCAAAGTATATTCGATCGCTATTTCCGTGTGCCGGGAACGAAGGTACAAGGAAGTGGTCTAGGGCTGGCTATCAGTAAAGACTTCGTGGAAGCTCATGGAGGAACACTTTCTGTTGATAGCGCGGTTGGAAAAGGAAGTACTTTTGTTATAAAATTCAACGTATAAGAGGGTAAAAAAAGAGGGTGTTAATTACCCTCTTTTATAATATCGCTTCCTCCGGAAGTGGATGTATCCGATCTTGCCGAACCTTTGTAATGTACATCACTACCTCCGCTTGCCGAAGCCTTGATATAATCGGTTACGTGCGTATAAATATCGGAGCCACCACTGGCGGAACATTCCAACTGGTTTAAGATAAGATCATAAGCCTTGATATCCGAGCCACCTGAGGCGGAATATTCGCCGTTCTCCGCTTTTCCCGTAAGCTTGAGATCGCTACCTCCGCTGGCACGGCCTCGTATTATTCGGGTAGTAAGATCGTTGATGATAATATCGCTACCGCTGGTCGCTTCAATTATGCAATTAGATACGTTGACCGGTTTCTCCATTTTCACGTCGCTACCCCTTGTCGCTATAATTTCCAGATCATCTCCGGATAAAGCGCTTCTCAGGACAAAATCCATACAACCGGACATCTGGATTTTTTCCAGCTTCTTGGAAGTGCCCTCTATTTTAAATCGGGTAGGGCTTAATTGTGTACCATTCTCTGTGGAGATTGAAAGTTCTTCATTTTTTACTTGAACGTTTATATAAGGATATAAATTCTCGTCGATCGTGATTCGTAAGGACGCTGATTCTCCTTGCGTATACCCGAAAACGTACGACGGATTTCCTCCACGACTGAATAGGCTGAACCAACTGTCGCTATACCCCATGGCGGTTGAGCCGACTTTTATCGCTGAATAGTCTCTGACGGAGATTTCTTTCGTGATAATATCCCCATTCCCTTTTACTTTCTTCGCCTCGATAGGCATCACGCAAAAAGCGATCAACGCAAATAAGGCCATCATTCTTGTTCTCATATGAAGTGTAATTAATTTATACTCTTTTCTTATAAGACGAATGGATTTGAAAAAACGTTACATCTAAAATGAAAAAAAAAGAAGCTATCATTGACTTTTTTTGTGATAGCTTCTTTTTCTTACCCTAATACAGGGAGGTCGATTAATTACTTTTAGGTTTTTCAACCATATGTTCTACTCTGTCTTTGACGTATTCGACTTGATTTTTACCCGTGTCTACCACGTCCTTTACTTTTTTCTTCGCCTTATCTGTAAGACCGTGGAGTTCGTTCTCCAGACATTCGAACTGTCCTTGATCTTCCATCCTGCGAAGTACGTAACCAACAACTACACCTACGGCTAAACCGAATAATACATTTTTCATAACTACTACTTTTTATGAGTTAAAACATTATTTTTTGTAATTATGAAACAGCAAGTCAACCGATAAGGTTGGTGTTTATTTGTTATTTTTCAGTAAATCCCTAATCTCGGTAAGTAATTGGATATCCGCAGGGGGAGCGACCGGAGCTTTCGGGGCTTCTTCCTTCTTCTTGCTTAAAGCATTAACGCCTTTGACAAGTAAAAAGACGGCGAAAGCAATGATTATAAAATCCAGTGTCACTTGTATGAAATTTCCGTAGTTAATGGAGACCGCCGGAGAGATCACCTTGTCTCCCTCCATTACAGCGTGCTTCAAGGTGATTTTTAAATCCGTGAAATTGACGCCACCTACAAGTAAACCTACCGCCGGCATGATCAGATCCGCTACGATAGAAGATACGATCTTTCCAAAGGCACCACCGATAATGATACCTACCGCCATGTCCACTACGTTACCTCGCATGGCGAACTGCTTAAACTCTTGTAATATTTTTTTCATAAAACAACGCTTTTTATATTATAACAACAAAATTAGCCATAAGTTGAATATTTTCAATGCTTATAGCGAAATTTGAAGAAATTATTTTTGATTTTCATGTTTTTGTTTGACCCATTTGAGCATTGATGTGTTATATCCTCTTTCTTTGGCCTTAGTCAATAAAAAGAGAATAGCCTCTTCTGGGAGTGTAGGCGTACGACTAAGTAGCCATAAATAGTCTGAGGTATTACTGCCTACGAGAGCGTATGAGTAATTATCCTCGTCAATTTCCATAATGTTGTACTCGGCGTAGAACCGCATAAAGAAACACACTTTTAATTTACTAGGACACGTAGGATCTGTTATTTTGGCTATACCTTTCGCTCGTTTGAAGGAACCGGAAAAATTACCCCAATATCCGCTGTTAACAACTTCTATATCTCCATTCGGGAGAAATGAGTATTCCACGGTAGCCCCTACGAGATTATGCTCAAAGCGATGATCAAAGCGTGCTATTTCAAACCATTTCCCCATATAGCGGTGTAAATCCAAAGTCTGGACGGTTTCTTTGTTTATAATGTGTTGAGTGCAAGATAAATTACACTGCATTATAAGACAGATGAGGCCTATTAGTTTAAATCGCATAGGTTTTTATTTTTATCTCATAATAAACATAGAGAGCCTCTAAAAAGTTTGAAAACGTTCATATTTTAGGGTTTTTATTTTTTCGACAACCTGTGCTTTAACTTTTAATTTGAAATTTCTATCCTGTCTGAACTGAGAAATTCGTAGTTGTGGCATTTCCGGACGATAGATTTAGATCCACGTTTTTATATGTTTTTTTGTATTGAAAATTTCATAGTTATGATTTGGAAAAATCATAACTATGAAATAAAAAGTCATAACTATGAAATAAATGACTCTTTACTGTGAAAAGAATATATGAAGATGTTTTAATTGTAAATGCTTGTTTGTGAATTAGTAATCGTCAAGATGTCTAACTTTGCGTGTTTGTTTTCAGTTGGAATTTAAAATAGAGAGATATGGATGAGAAAGATTTGGTGGAAGGGATGCGAGAGTATATAAGTCTGTTACAAAAGGAAGGACGGTATTCCTCGGCGAAAAGTTATCAGGATGCGATGAACTCTTTTATACGGTATAGCGGGACGGATCGTATCCCATATACATATATAAATAAGGATACTCTTCGCCGGTACGAGGCTTATTTGTTGGAGAAAGGCTGCATGCGTAATACGGTCTCCACGTATATCCGCCGTTTGCGTTGTATCTATAACAAGGCGGTGGAGAATGGCGAGGCGGCGTTTATCCCTTCTTTATTCAAGGGGGTTTTTACGGGTGTGGAAAGCCAACGTAAGAAATCCTTGCCTCTGGGGGATTTGAATCGTCTGATGACTGTTCCGGTAAAAGGAGAGACGTTGAGGAAGACACAGCTGGCGCTTTGCTTGATGTTTCAATACGGGGGAATGTCGTTCGTTGATTTCGCTCATTTGAATAGAGATAATATCAAGAACGGCATATTGGATTACAATCGCCAGAAGACCGGGACTTCGATGCGGCTGGAGGTTTTGGATACAGCGGAGGCTATGTATAAGGAACTGGTAGGTGAGAGGGCAGGAAACTCGGGGTACTTATTTCCCTTTTTAAGTGGGACGAAGAACGGCCATGAGGAATATCTCGAATACAATGCGGCCTTGTCCCGGTTCAACCGGAATTTGAAGACGTTGAAGGAGGTTGCCGGAATAGCCCCGGATGTGACTTCTTACACGATCCGTCATTCTTTTGCCATGGCATTGAAGGAACAAAATGTCCCCATTGAGATGATCAGCGAGTTATTAGGCCATAAATCCATCAAGACAACCCAGATTTATTTAAGAAGTTTCTCCTTGGAGAAAATGGCGGTGGTAAATAAGTCTTGCTTTGAGAATGTATATAATTATATACCAGAGGTGGGATGAGGCTACTTGGGAAGTAGCTGTATTCTTTCATGGCGCAAAAGTAATAAAAAATAACAAATAACAAACAATCATTAGGTTAAGTTTGTGCTTTGATTTTGATTCTCCTTAAATCTTCGTTCTTATTCCTAGTGTATAGACATGGCAATAGAGACGAAATGATCTCGTATTTCCTACATCATCACGTCCCTTCTAAAAATCGAACCTACATTCTTGTAGAGACAGGGCGTGCCCCGTCTCATCCCCTCAAAATGGTATTCAAAATTACTGTCAGACGGTGGGAGACGGGGCACGCCCCGTCTCTACAACTGGGTGATAACCATTTTCCAACCTTTTACGCTACTTCCCAAGTAGCCTAATATTTCAACCGATGGTGATTTTCAGAAAAGCCATTTTTAAAAATATAAAGTATTGTTTATCAGGAGTAAATAGGGCGCTCTTGGTAAGGCTTTGAATTGTCGTGAGGCTTGAGTGGAGATCCTGATATAATCTTAGGAAAAGATAATCATAATGATGAATGTTTTGAGAGACGGTTGCTCGGAGAGGGGTACGGCGCAGGTTGGCAAGCGTCATGACCTGAAGACTGTACGCTGGTACGTGCTCACGCTTCCTACTACGGGTGTGGCACGACGTGACAAGATCAGCCCTGCGAAAAGCTTGGATGCCGAGCTTTCCCGGCGCAAGCGTCGTGGGGAGACGTTGTTCGAGTATTTCGCCCCCTCGTATGTGGAGGTAAGGAAGGTGGATGGCAAGATGGTCAACACGAAGCGGCCCTTGCTGTTCAACTACGTGTTTATTCGCTCCTCGGTAGAGGAAATCTTCCGCATGAAGCGTACGCTCCCCCTGTACAATTTTCTTCCCCGGGTTTCTTCTGGGGGTATGACCCATTTCCCTTACCTCTCGGATGACGAGATGGGAAATTTACGTTGGGTGGCGGAATCTTATTCCAACGAGCTTCCGGTGTACGTTCCGGACAGCGGCCGCTTGCTGAAGGGTGACCGTGTGCGTATCACGTCCGGCTATTTCGCCGGAATGGAGGCGGAGGTGGTGATCCAGCCGGGTGGCGGGCATAAAGATGTGATGGCCCGTATCCTCGATTGCATGTGGGTCCCCTTGTTGGAGGTGAAGCCGGGCGAGTATGAGCTGATCGAGCTGAACACCAAGGGCAAGCACGTCTATACTCATCTGGACAACGACCGCCTGCGGGAGGGCTTGCACGATGCCTTGGGTCGTTACCACACCTCCGGCAGTGTATCTGAGGATGATACTCGTTTTGCCCGTGAGGTGTTGAGATCCTACGGTTCCCTTTGTGCGGAGACGGACGTGATGCGTTGCAAGATTTACTCGTCGCTCCTTCCTGCCTACAAGCTGTTGGGCGAGGAAGATGAGTTCGTGCGCTTGCTTGCCACGATGCGAAGTATGCTCCCGGTGGTAAAGGCGGCGCAATCCCGTGCCTTGTTGCTGGTGACACTCTACGGTTGCACGGACAGCAGTCTCTACCGGCAGATGGCGCATGAGGTGGTGGATCCGTGGCGGGGTGAGTCCTCGCCCAAGAAAAGCAAGGCGGTGTTGATCCGCCGGCTGGACGATTACGATCGCTGGCTGAAACACGAACGAGTTGACAGTTGACAAGTGACAGTTGACAAGTGACAGTTGACAGTTTAAATCATAATTCAAAATTCATAATTCAAACCATGTCTTCCCTTCCTTCCGGCGTTCGTTTGGTGAGGTTGCTGAACGAGCATTTGAATGATATCATGAGTTGCGAGCGTACGAATACCGCCTCTATCCACTTGTATTGCACAGGTCCTTACTGGGTGGCATTTGAGTACTCGGCCTATCAGTTGCGCCGTGCGTTCCCGGACAGCGAGGTTACGCCGATGCGCTTGTTCGGCTACCCGTTTCCAGTGGTGATGGTCTCCGTGACGGATCGTTCGCTCCGCTCGTATGCCCGCAAGCACATCTTGCGAAGAGATGACAAGGATTACAAGCAATTGACTGTACCCAGACTCTCCCTCATGGACTACCAAGAGTGGCACGCCGGCGAGGTGGAGGGGTTACCTTTATTGAGTTAGAAAGTATGAGTGGAAAGGTCGCCCAAACATCCTATTACAGATACTTTTGAGAGTCAACTATATCTACAAAAAGACAGTAGTAGGCCTACCGTATTCGATATGCAGCTATTGATACAAATCACTGTGTGCTGTTTAGAGGTAAACTGATAGGTAGTGAGCGACAAATGAAAGCCTTCTGCAAAGTTGGCAAGGTAAGTGACAAGGAGATAAACTGAACATGTGAATATAGGCTCTACATGAAGAATGTCAATTGAATTATAAACAAATAACAAATGAGTTAAGCACGAAGAGCCGTGTGATGGAAGCCTGTTAAGACGGTTCCGTGAGAAGGAAGGGTGAAAGTCCCTCTCCTTACTCGACCTTTAATATTTAATGTTTATATTATAAATGATTCAAATTACAGATAAAAGTAAATGCTGTGGCTGCAATGCTTGTGGTGATGTATGTACCCATAAGGCTATTACTTTCAAGACCGATATAGAGGGATTTTGGTACCCGGAAGTTGATAAAAATAAATGTACAGATTGTGGTCTTTGTGAAAAGGTCTGCCCCAATCTGCACTCTGAAGAGCTAAAGAAAAATGATTTTGAGATTCCTGTTTGCTATGCCGCCATACATAAGAATATCGAGGTACGTTTCGACAGCACTTCTGGTGGAGCGTTCACAGCCCTTGCCGAATACGTTTACAAGCAAGGCGGCTACGTGGGTGGTGCGGTCTATAATGAAGACTGGTCTGTGTCTCAGTTCCTTTCAGCAGATAAGACCGACTTGCCTCGTTTGCGCTCTAGCAAATACCTTCAGAGCCGTTTCGATGGATTTTATATCGCTGTTCGTGAAGCCTTGAAGACTGGCAAGCCCGTGCTTGTTTGTGGAGGTCCATGTCAGATGGCAGCCCTGCGCGGCTTCCTGCACAAAACTTATGACAACTTGATTTTGGTGGATTATATCTGTAGGGGTATAGCCTCGCCATTGCTTTTCCGGAAGTACATAGAATATCTGGAAAACAAGCATCATTCAAAGGTTGTCTATTTTAAAGCTAAAAACAAGGAGTTGGGATGGCGTAAGCATACTTTTAAAATTCTCTTTGAAAATAGAGATGTCGAATATCAAACGTTGGAGAACAATCCGTGGCGTATTCTGAATTATGTCGTTCCTGAGGTATGTCGGCCGAGTTGTTTTGAATGCCCCTTCAAGGGTTTCCCTAGAGCTACAGACATTACCATTGGTGATTTATGGGCTGATAAAAAGTATATACCTAAAGAGCTTGACAATGATTTGGGAACGTCCGTAGTCTTTGTACATAGCAAAAAAGGCGCTGACTTGATACAGAATATAAAAATGCTGAAAAAGCAGGACTTCCCTCTAGACAAGGCCATAGCAGGAAATTACCATTTAATGAAGCCTTTGTGCCATTCTAGTCATGACAGGGATGCGTTCTATGCTATCCTCAATGAATCACTGGATGCCTGTATCAAGAAGTACTTGCCCCATTTTGGGAAGAAGGGGGTTAGCGTCAAGGAAAAGCTCAAGAACGTAGCCCGTTTCTTATTTAGCGTAAAAAAAGCCTCTGGATGGAGTCTTGGCACATGGGAAAAAAACTTTCGATATAACTTCTTTTGCGGCCAAGTAAAAGGAAATGTTTTGGAAGGAAAATTCTTCATCATAAATAAGTATTGCACTATAGTTCTAGAGTCTAAAGCACAACTGATATTGAATGCGCCCTTCTATTTCGGAAGTAAGCGTGTCAAAGGATCTCGCCTGGACAGCAGGCTCTTGATTGAGAACGGAGGGAGGATGGAGATTAAATATGAACCTTATAGTGTTGCGTATGGTGCCGACATTGAGGTGTTCAGGAACGCTACTTTGGAAATAGGAGGTGGTTTAGGTGCGAATATTGGCTTGACGATCATATGCGCTGACAATATTTCTATCGGACGGCATACCGGATGTGGACGTAATGTCACTATCCGCGATAACAACGGGGAACACTTTATATCTATTCGCGGCTATAAAATTTCCTCTCCCGTCACCATCAAAGAGCATGTATGGTTAACAGAAAGCTGTACGGTGATGCCTGGGGCGGTAATCGAACCAGGTGCCATAATCTCTGCTCGTTCGGTGGTTTCCGGTCACATACCTGCTTTCAGTATAGTGAAAGGCGATCCCGCCGTGGTGGTGGAGAAAAATATTCTTTGGAAGGCTTAGATAAAAAATACTTGATATATGGAATTAAAAGATTTTATTGGCAAATTTGTTTCCCAATTCGAAGAGGAAGATCCTGCTATTTTTGAAGCTGATTTGGATTTTCATGAACTGGATAGTTGGTCATCGCTGACAAGTCTTAGTGTCGTGGCGATGGTATATCAGGAATATGGGGTGGAATTAGATACTCAAGACGTGCGTAATGCCGATACAATAGAAGATCTTTTCAATATCGTAAAAGAAAGAAAGGCATGAAAACAATCATACCTGATGTCTCTATCCGCAGTATTGCAAGCTGGTTACCGAGTAATAAGATTCCCTTGTCTTCTTTCGCCGAGCAATATGGTGAAAAAGAGACAAGAGATGTTATCCGTACAACAGGAGTTGAATGGGTTTACAGAACCGATGCGAATCAGAAATCATCCGATTTGTGCTTCAACGCTGCCGAATATCTAATCAGTAAGGATAACATCGACAGAGAGAGCATAGACGGCTTGGTTGTATTGACTGTGACTCGTGATTGGGCGCTCCCTGATACTTCTGTCTATCTCCAGCATAAATTAGGATTGAAGAATGAGACCGTTTGCTTGGATATTAATTATGGTTGTACCGGTTATATCTATGGTTTGATGCAAGCAGCCATGTGGATACATAGTGGATTGTGTCAGAACGTTTTAGTTCTTGGAGGTGATATGCTGAAGAATTGTCTTGACCCTAAAGCTGTTGGTAGTATTGATGCGAGCGATATAGGTACTGCTTCACTGATTTCAAAAGGAACAACTGGCATGGCCTTCCATCTCTGTTCAGATGGTGCGAGATACGATCGGATCATGATGCCCCATGGTGGATATATATGCCAAGATGGAATGGGGGTTTTCTCATTTAGTATAGTGAACGGTCCTAAAAGCATTCGCGCTGTGATGGATTTGATGAAATGGGAGGATTCTGATGTGGATATATATGCGTTGCATCAATCCAGTCAGTTGATTATTAAGAATGTTAGAATGGCATTGAAGTCAAGTCAAGAGAAATTTCCAGTGAACATGAAGGACTTTGGTAACTCAAGTAGCTCCACTATCCCCAATTTGTTATGTGATCTTTATGGATTGAACAAGGCAAACCGTCCGAGGCATGCCGTTTTTTGTTCCTATGGCGCTGGCCTTACGTGTGGAAGTGTTGCTCTAGATCTTTCCAAAACTCATTTCTATGAACCGCTGAATAAACAGTGACCGATCCATTACTCGTAAGAATCGAAAAATATTTATTAGATAGTTATGATGAAGATTAATCTCATTGAGTACTTTGAGGAGAGCGTACAGCGATGTCCTCAAAAGACTGCGGTGATAGACCGTGACCGTACCATAACCTTTTCCGAACTTCGTGGAAAGGCTTTGGTGCTTGCCTCTGCCATCGGATGTATCAAGCGCCCTGCGGCTGTGTTCTTGAACAAGAGTATCGAGAGTGTGTATGCGGATTTGGCGATTATTTATTCTGGTAATTTTTATATGAATTTGGATGTGAGGTACCCTGCGGAACGTCTCAAGAACATCTTGGATTTGGTTTGCCCCGGTGTCATCATCACCAATAACCAATACATGAAAAGTATCGTCAGTGTCATTCCGTCCGATGTTCAAGTGATTAATTTAGACGGGATGGACTTTACACAACAGGTGGACGAATCCGCTATTTTCACCAATCTTGGGAAGTTGATTGACACCGACCCGTTGTGTATCATCAACACTTCCGGCTCTACGGGAACACCCAAGGGAGTGGTACTTAACCATAAGAGTTTCTTTGATTTTACCGAATGGGCGTTGGATACGTTCAAATTTGACGATAACGAACTGATGGGCTCCTTGTCACCATTGGTGTTTGATATCTACAGCTTCGAGTTGTGCATGCTGATGGCCAAGTCAAGTACCCTTGTTGTCATTCCCGAACACTTGTCGGCCTTCCCTGCTTCTATTCTGAAAATATTAGAGGAACACAAGGTTACTTTCTTGTTCTGGGTACCCACCATTATGGTGAACATAGCCAATATGGACTTACTTTCCTCCATTCAGTTGCCCGCATTAAAGACTGTATGGTTTGCAGGCGAGGTATTTCCTACCAAGCAGTTCAACTACTGGCGCAAGATGTTGCCTCAGACGACGTTTGCCAATCTGTATGGTCCTATCGAGATTACGCTTGATTGTACCTGTTTCATCGTCAACCGGGAAATTAAGGACGAGGAGTCTATTCCCATCGGATTCCCTTGCCGCAACACGGATATCCTTATTCTGGATGCGGACAACAAGCTGGTGACAGAAGCCGGCAAAGAAGGTGAACTCTGTGTACGTGGCACTTCGTTGGCTATGGGCTATTACAACAATCCCGAAAAGACTGCGTCTGCCTTTGTGCAGAATCCTCTGAACCATGCTTATCCTGAAACAATCTATCGCACGGGCGATGTTGTGGTTATCAACGAGCGTGGTGAGATCGTTTTCAAAGGCAGAAAGGATACGCTGATTAAGCATATGGGCTATCGTACCGAGTTGGGCGAGATAGAGCACATCATCATCAACAAGCTCAAGCTGGTGAAGAACGGATGTGTGGTTTATAACTTCTCCAAGAAAGAGATCACCCTGTTCTATGAATCGCCAGAGGAGATCACTCCGGCAGAGTTTCGTAAACGTATAGGACAGGAGTTACCGAAATATATGCTGCCCACTGTGTATCATCATCTCGATGAGTTGCGACGTAATACGAACGGTAAGATTGACCGCCTGTTCTATAACAACCAAGTCAATGGATAAGATAGATTCACTTGATAAGATTAATGCCTTTGTGAGCGATATTCGTTCTTTGCGTAAGGGCTATCTGACCAATTTCTTCTTGGATAGGAAGAAGCACTCTCTATGGATAGAGAAAGGGGAACTCTTTTACGTATCCTTCCCTGACTGCTATTTTTTGCTCCATCTGACTAACTCGGTCAACAATCTGTTCTTCATTACCACAACCTCACAACAGTTGGCAGAAAACTTGAAAGCCTTTCTGCCAATATTTGCCGAGCAAATGGTCGTGGACATTGTAGGTGATGCAAAGATCGTGGATTTGAAAGATGTGTTTGTAGAGCAAGGCTTCAGCGTGTATGAGCAGCTCTACCGTATGAATCGTATCGGAACTCTGGAATTTAAAGAGATCGATACCCCCAATGTTTGCTTTGCGGAAGATGTCGATGCTCAAGTGGTGTTAGATATGCTTCACTCTTACTTTGATCCTTTGTCCGAACAGTTGCCCAGTTATGAGGAAATACTGTATTTTATATCGCAGAAGAGCGTTCTTGTATATAAGGAAGCAGGTAAGGTGTATGGATTCGTTATCTTTGAATTGAACGGGCAGACCTTATATCTGCGTTATTGGTTTGTCTTGCCCGAATACCGGGATTTAAAGATTGGTTCCCGATTGTTCAATGAATTTATGCGAGCTGGTCACGCCACCAAGCGTCAACTCTTTTGGGTGATAGCTAGTAATGAAAATGCCATTAAACGTTACCGTCATTACGGCTTTGAAGTAGAGAGACTTTATGATTATGTATTAATTAGAAATAAATAAGGGTATATAATTGCCAAGATTAAAGGAGAAAAAGATTATGAGAGAGAAAATTATTTCGATTTTGAGTGAGTTACGTCCCGAATTCGATTTCAGCGAGCCTGTAAACTTTATAGAGGAAGGTATGCTCGATTCCTTCGATATAGTGACGCTGGTCGATACTCTCGACACCGAATATGATATCGTCATTGATGGTATTGACATCATTCCCGAAAATTTTGACAGCCTGGATAGTATTGTGAGGCTGCTGCAGAAGAACGGGGTGAACGAATGATAATCGTGTGAATGCTATTTAAATAAAAGGGGCAGTCTGAAATGAGTCAGGAAGTATCTTCAACAAATAAGCGTATAGCAAAAAATACACTTTTTCTATATGTGCGTATGTTACTTGTCATGGGGGTAAGCATATTTACTTCCCGTGTGATACTTCAAACGCTTGGTGTAGAGGATTACGGTATTTATAATGCGGTAGGTGGAATTGTGGCCGTAATAGGAGTGCTTAACGGTGCCCTGTCTTCATCAACCAGTCGTTTTCTGGCTTACGAATTGGGAATGAAGAACGCAGAGATGCTGAAGAGAACTTTCTCGGTTTCATTGAATTTGCATATGGCTGTGGCTTTTATTGTCTTGCTGTTGGCTGAGACTATAGGCCTCTGGTTCTTTTACGAGAAAATGGTTATACCGGTGGAACGACTATCGGCTGCGTGGTGGGTCTATCAGTTTTCTATTGTTACGGTGATGGTTAACTTCACCCAAGTACCTTACAATGCTTCACTGATAGCCCATGAAAATATGTCTATTTATGCCTATGTAGGCTTATATGATGCGTTTTCGCGATTAGCTATCGCTTACCTCCTTTCCTTATCTCCCATGGATGACTTGGTGTTTTATGCTTTGTTGTTAATGCTGAATACTTTTTTGATTCAGTTTTTTTATAGGTTTTATACGTATCGGCGTTATCAGGAGTGCCGTTTCAGATGGATTACGGATAAGACTTTATATAAAAGGCAGCTGGCTTATTCAGGGTGGGAGATGTTTGGCGGATTGGCATCAATAAGCCAAGGGCAAGGTATTAATATCCTTCTCAACTTATTTTTCGGTCCCATGGTCAACGCGGCACGTGCGGTGGCTTATCAAATCCAAACGGCTGTCAACCATTTTGTGATTAATTTTCTTATGGCCACGAGGCCGCAGGTAATTAAAAGTTTTGCCGAACACAATTATGAGAGGATGTACTCACTTACGTTTAAGTCCGCACGTTATTCGTTCTTCTTGATGTTGGCATTAATCTTGCCCATCTGTTTTGAGTTGAGGTTCATATTAAACTTATGGCTGGGCAAAGCCACTCCTCCTGATACGTATGTATTCACTTTGATCATACTTTTACTCAGTCTTGCCGAGGTTTTCCGTGCGTCCATGATTATGGCCTTTCACGCTATCGGCAAGATGAAGCTGGGGAATTCGCTCAATGGAACCATAATGATATTGTCCTTGCCTATTAGTTATGCCATATTGAAAATGGGTGCTCCTGCCTATGCGGTGTTCATAGTTCTCGTCATCATTAATATAACTGTTATGATTGATGCTTATTTCATTGTCTATTCTTATGTACATTTCAACATACGTGAACTTTTAGTTGGCGCTGTTCTCCCATGTGTCTTAGTTGGTGCCTGTTCTGTAATTGTGCCTACGGCCATCGTATATTTGATGGAGGATGGATGGCAGAGGTTCATTATTCTATCCTTGCTTACAGAGGTCGTATTGATGATTCTTATCTTATACGTAGGAATAACACGTGCCGAAAGAAAAAAAATAGTCAGTTGGATTCAGACTAAGATGAGCAAGACTAAACAATGATCAGAGAATTTGTTAATACAGAAGATCTCATGAAACATTATATAAAGAACAAAATCAATACATTCATTAAGTCTTCTCATTGGTACAACGAGGTCCTTTTCAAAGATTGCGTGAAATTTTGGGAAATGAAAGAGGAGCCATTGGACGTTGTGAATCTAGGCAGCAGTTCCGGCGTATATGATTTCGATTACAGCGATATGGGATGTAAGGGAATGAACTGGGCTGTGGCGCCGCAGACGATGGTAGGCGACTTTTTGATACTCAAGCGATACCGCAAGTTTCTAAAGGATAATGCTATTGTGTTTTATCCGCTTTGTCCGTTTACGTCGATCAGTGGAGCGGTGGATTACATAGAAGACCGTTGCTATAGTTTTTTGGACTATCGAACGATTCCCGGTGGACACTATATCCGGAATAGTAAAATAAAGGGATATAAAAATAGCCCTATATCTATATACCCATTGGTGGAATTTATCCGTGACATTAAGACACGTATCCTTCCGCCCAAAGAAGTGATAATGGGAGATAGGCAACTGGAGCGTGATGCTGAGAATTGGATAAAGGGATGGACTATTCAGTTTAATATCAATAACTTGAATGATAAATTCGTAGAGAGTCATAGAACGGTATATGATAGGACTATATCTATGTTAAAGGATATGATTGAATATTGCAAAGAGGAGAAGTTAAGGTTGGTCCTGGTCATACCACCTATGCATAGATCTTTGTGCCGTAAATTTCCCTCTGTTGCCAAAGAGCAACTGATAGACTCTTTCATTACAGAAGCCAACGGGGGGGAGACATGGTACTTCGACTGTATGGAAGAGCCTGGATTTTCGGATGACAAATCCTTGTTTCGCAACTGCTATTATCTTAACAAGAGAGGAGCCCTACTATTCACTAAGTACATAATGGATAAAATAGATAATAAGTAATTATGGGAATAAAGTCTTACATCGTGAATTTCTTGAAATTCCTTAAACATGGGGGAGTAAAATATGTCTCTGTTACATTTACCAATCCTGATGCGAGATATACCAATAAGAAAGTATTTATTTCTGGCGGTAGCGAGGGATTGGGCAGAGCTATGGCTAAGGCGTACTTGGCAGAGGGTGCTGAGGTTATAGTGACTGGAAGAAGTAAAGAAAAACTGTCAAACTTCCAGCTTTCCGAAAGTAATGCCAAGCTTCATACGTTGGTATGGGACGCCTTGGATTTTGACTCTTATAAGCAGAAGTTCGATGAAGCCGTTTCCATGATGGGTAGAATCGACATATTCGTGAACAATGTAGGAGGTGGTATGTCTAAGTATGAACCGTGGAATGCATATACCGCGGAAGTACTGGACAGGACATATGATATCAATACGAAAAGTATGTTTTTGATGTGCCAAATGGAAGGGCTGTATATGATTGACAATAAAATCAAGGGGAATATACTCAACATTACCTCTATCGCCGGCTACCAAAGACTTTTCGACCCTTATGCCGTGGCCAAGTGGGGCGCTCATAGCTTGACTGGTGGAATCGCAAGAAAACTTATTGCTTATGATATCGTGGTGAATGGTATTGCGCCTGGCACATGCCTGACCTCCAATCCTGCGTTGCCTCATAATAGGAACTTTGAAGACAACGCTTATTTCCAAGGACAGCCGAGTAAACGTTTTACAATGCCCGAGGAAATAGCTAAAACCGCTCTCTTTCTCACTAGTGGCGAAGCAAGGCAAATTGTTGGCTATATAATCCCTGTAGATGGGGGTGTCTTGATTTGAACGTACTGATTGGCTATTGGATATCCGTAAAGTGTATTAATTGAAAGAATGTGTTTTTGAATGTTCATATTCGTTGTTATGTATGATTAAAATCCAAGAACAATGGTGAGAGACTATTCTATTGATTCGGTAAAAGGTGTATGCTTATTGCATATGTTCGTCCTGCATATTTTTATAATATATGGTTTTTTTGATGCAAAAGGTGCCGCATCCGAATTCTATTTTAATGCCCTAAGTTTTTTTATGTCCTCTTTTTATTTTTTTAGCGGCTTTTTCTTCAAAAGCCCTGAGAATGGAAATGAGATGAAGTATATTAGGAGTAAGGTTAAGAAGTTTATCATACCGCTGATAACATGGTCTGTCATTTCTTTGCCCTTTGTTTATTGTAAGGATTATTTATTAACAAATATTAATACAGGGGGGGTGAAATGGCTTGAGCCTTTCACGTTCGTTCTTCCATTAGGATGTTTACGTTCAAATGATGCTTTGTGGTTTCTTTCGTCACTGTTTTTAGTGAATGTTATATTCTTCATAGTGAATAGAAGGCTTTCAGGCAAAAGGCTGTTTGTCTTTATTTTGCTTTGTTACCTATATTCTTTTGTTGATAGTAAAATACTCCCATGTGTTTTTAATAGTTCGAATGTTAGCTTGGGTATTGTCTATTTTTATGGGGGATATATGTTTCGTAAAGCTTCAATGAAATACTCTATATTTAGGGTTTGGTATTTTATATTGGCTTGTGTTCTCTACGTACTAATTATGACATTTGATCCACAGTATTTAATGTTTGTCTCGTTAGGGCAGGTAAAGGGATACTACATTTTGAATTTAGTATTCTCCATATCGGGAATTTATATATTATGGTTTGTTTTCAAGAAACTTCCACGCATATCATTATTCGTATATTTTGGTGAACACTCTATGTCGTTGTACGTATGGCACATGATACCGTTGCGTTTAGTCTTAGATCCATTGATAAAGTATTATTATCCAGAATGTCCGTTCATTCTGTATTTTATTACGATGCTCGTTACGATATGTTTAACCGCATGGATTATAGAATATTGTCTTGGCAGAAAATTCAGTATCCTGTTAGGCTACTAGTTGCTCGAGTAAGGAGAGGGACTTCCACCCTCCTTACTCGACTATAAGGAAGAAGATAAATCGATGAACAAATGAGAATAGGAATCGTTACGTTTTGGCAAAGCGATGATAATTACGGTCAGCAATTACAATGCTGGGCTTTGCAACGTTATTTAAAAAAGCTTGGGCATGAGCCGTTCTTAATACGTTACCTCTATAAAGAATCCGTTTGGAGGAAGTGGTTGAAGATTATGGTGAAGACAGCTCTCATATATCCACTTCTTGGTTGGTGGAGACATCGGGAAGTCAGGCGTATGGAAGCTGTTAATAGGGTTAAGAATAAAGTGCGCCGTTTTGAGGAGTTTAGGGACAACCATATCAATCAGACTCAACGGATTTACGGTACATTAAAAGAGTTACGTCTGGATCCTCCCGTTGCGGATGTATATATAGGGGGGAGCGACCAGATTTGGCATCCCGTATTATTGAGGTGGAAAGACAGCCGTGCCTTTTGGCTGGATTTTGGGGGAGATAGGGTAAGGCGTATCGCTTATGCGGCTAGTTTCGGAGTGGATAAATGTCCTTCGGGGCTTCAAGCGGAACTTTCCGGACGATTGTCTCGATTCGATGCCCTGTCCGTACGAGAGGAAAGCGGGGTTTCTATCTGCCAAGCAGCCGGAAAAGAGGCGGTACATGTCCTTGATCCGACATTGTTGCTCTCGAAGGACGATTATCTTTCTCTCATGGAAGATATACCGGGAAAGTTTTCTCCTTACATGTATATATATAGTATCAATATCTCTAAGAAGGAGGATATACGATGGTCGGAACTTCGAGGGTTTGCCGAGAGGGAGGGACTATCGTTGATAGTGACACCCGCCAGTGGGTATTTACCCGGTCGGGAGCTGTTTGAGGGGGTGGAATATCGTTATGCTACTATTCCGGAATGGCTTTCTCTCATCCGGTATTCCGGCTTTGTGGTGACCACCTCTTTTCATGGCGTGGTTTTCTGTATTTGTTTTCACAAGCCATTCATTTATTTTCCCCTGTCCGGGACGCACGCCAAGGGAAACAGCCGCGTATTAAACTTGCTTTCCAAACTAAGCTTGTCGGATAACGTTTGGAAAGTCCCCGGAGATTTTGAACGGATTTATAATCTCCCTGTAGATTGGGATAAGGTGGAGGAGTTGTTGGCTCCTTTGCGTGATAAATCAGTTTCTTTTTTGAAACAAGTGTTGAGTTAATGATGTAATGAATAAAAAGATTTTGGGGGTATCAGTAAGCCTTTAATTAAGGGCTCAATAGTTAAATCCCTATCGTTTGTTGCTAACGAATTTAAAAGTTTATGTATTATAGTAGCGAAGATTTAGAATACTTTTATTTGTAAACACTAAGTTACTTAAAGGAATTTTTCCGTGAAATCGTCAAAGGCTGCAGGGACTATGAGAATCTGCTGTCGATAACCATAGGGGTCAGCACTAACAATATTCAAAAACTGAACGTTTACTTTATGCTATATATTTTGTGTTGGACTGTTATATTCTGTTCTTTTTGTTGTTGGATTGAAAGTGTAACTACATGTAATATATGTTTACTTATTTGATATATAATATGATTTTAGTGCTGTCTTTTTTGTCAGCATATCTTGCTGAGTTCTCAAAAACAAAATTTCAGCGGATCGTATGTCGAATTGTTCTTTTCAATATTCTTTTTATACCAGCAGCTATTCGTTATAATGTAGGAACTGATTATCCTAACTATGTGGATTATTTTAATTCTGTTTATGGGAATGATGTGAATGAATATGGATTCTATGTATTAACTGTGTTCTTGCGAAATATAGGACTTCCTGTACATAGCTTATTCGTTGCTTCTAGTTTTCTTTCTTATTTTCCATTATTGTTTTTGTCTAGAAGAAGTTATTCGATAAAAATTTTATTTTATGTGTTGTTGTTATATCTGATTTCTTTAAGTGCTATAAGAAATGCAATTTCTATATCTATTGTTTTGCTTTCTTTTGATTTGCTTTTTAATGGGAAGGTAAAAAAATCTTTAATGATATATCCTGTTTCTATATTATTTCATACTTCTGCTTTGTTTTTTGTTCCTTTTTTTATTGTTAATAGGTTAGATGTAAATAAAAAAATACTACTAGTATTCTCGGTTGCTGTTTTTGTGCTTTCTTATTTCGATGTTTTGTTTATGTTTCTATTGAATAGTGATTGGTTTTATGGTACAAGGTATGGTCGCTATGTTGCTACTTCTTTTTTCTCTGAAACAATTTTTAATACGGGATATGGTATGATACTTAAATTCTTAGTTCCTTTCTATGTTTTAAAACGTTTGTTGGTGGTTGATTATAAAAATGGATCTGTGTATTATCTGGTGATTGGTTATTTGTTGTCGATTGCTTTGGCTGCCAAAATTAATATATTTGGTAGGGTTTTAGAGGTTTTTGGAATAGCTTTAATTTTTGCTATTCCTCTTTATTTTGCTTGTAAGAAAAATAATATATGTATTAAATACGCTATATTGTTATTTTATGTGTTACTTTTTCAGCTTTTTATTAGAGATAATGATGGAAGTAGTGTTTATGGAGATAATGGAATTTATCCATATCAAACATTTTTAATTAAATAGTTTATAGTATGAAGATTGTTTATTTGGTTAATGATGCAGGAGTTTATGGCGCAAACCTCTCGTTGATTAATATGATTAAAGGATTAGGTATATCAAGGGATGTTTTTGTTATATTGCCTTCTGGTGGCCCTTTTGTTGCACTGTTGGAAAGTTTGTCTATCCCATATAAAATTATACCATTTAGATATAATAGTTATATTTATAAAAATAATGTTTTAAGTGTTTTTTTATATGTGTTTAGGTTGATTTATTATTGTGTGCTGAATAAGTATGCTTATTATATAATATTGGATTTTATTAAAAAAAATAATATTGGTTTGATTCATACTAATAATACTCGGGTTAGTGTTGGATTTAAAGTCGCTAAAAAAATGAATATACCTCATATATGGCATTTGAGGGATTTGTTAGATTTACATTTTAGTATGAGGCCATTTGTTGGGTTTGAAAAATTATGTAAAGATTATAATGAATCAACATTTGTAATTTGTGTTTCTAATATTGTAAAGCTTCATTTTTCTATTAAAGACTCGTCTTCAATAGTTATATATGACGCTGTTGAGTCTGTTAAAAATATATCATTTGAGAGAGCTGATAAAGATAATTATTTTATTTATTGTGGTATATTGAGTAAAAGTAAGGGAGTGTTTGATGCATTGTATGCTTTTTCAAAGATTGCTAAAAATAGAGATGTTAAATTGTATTTGGCGGGAACAGGAACTCCTTCAATTACTAAAAAAATAAAGCATATTATAGTTAATGAAAAATTGACAAATAGAGTTGTTCTATTAGGTTATAGAAATGATGTGAAGAGTTTAATGAAGAGATCAAGAGCTCTTTTGATGTGTTCGGAAAATGAGGCTTATGGACGGGTAACAGCTGAGGCTATGCTAAATGACTGTATTGTCATAGGTAGGAATTCGGGAGGAACTGCGGAATTAATAGAACATGAGAAGACTGGATTTCTGTATAATACGAATGAAGAACTAATCTTCTTAATGGAGAAGGTCTTGAATATGGATACAACTGATATTCAAAATAGGGCGAAGAAGAAAGCAATCAATTCTTTTACAGAAGAGGTCTATGCGGAGCAATTGAAACAAGTTTATGACTCTTTGAGATGAAAAAGACCTATTCTTTTGATATTTTTGATACCTGTCTAGTCCGGAAGTGTGGGTGTCCGGATAATCTGTTCCGTCTATGGGCTGACCGTGCGTTGGGTGAGGTAGATCTGTCTTATCTGAAAGAGCTGGTTAATTCTCGTTTGAATGCGGAGAAAATGGCGAGAAAAGAATTAGGTAAGGAAGATGTTACCTTGGATGATATTTATCGTCATCTTTGCTTGGAATCATTTCCAAATCTAACGATACCGATACTTAAGCAGTTAGAACTGGATGTGGAGAGTGAGAATTTATCTCCGGTTCGACATGTGTTGGATTTGATTCGAGACTATCGGAAAAAGAGCGGGCGGATATTGTTTATATCGGATATGTATTTACCTTCTGATTTTTTGAGGTCTTTGTTGCGACAGTTTGGATTTTGGGAAGAAGGAGATAGCATATATGTATCTGGAGAGATCGGCTTGACAAAATATTCGGGAAATTTATTTCGATATGTTCAAAGAAAGGAACATATAACGAGATGTTCGTGGGTACATATAGGGGATAATTTATATAGTGATTATTATGTGCCTAAGTCTATGTTTATACGATCAAGGAGGATATATCATCCTTATACTTCTTACGAGAATCTTTGGTTGAATGGTGTGCAATCATCCGGTAAAAAATATTTACCGTCTTATTTGGCTGGATTAGCTCGGGCTTATCGACTGTCGCTTCCTTGTTTGGATCGTCTGGATTTTTTTGTGAACGTGTTGCTAGTCCCTTATTTTTTGTTTGTGTATAAGGTCTTACATGACGCTAGAAATAAGGGTGTAGATCAATTATTCTTTCTTGCTAGGGACAGTTTCGTTTGGTATCGGATGGCATTGAGATTGCAAGCCTTGTTCCCAGAGATGAATTTTCACTATCTGTATATATCGAGAAAAGTGGTGTTTGTCTCTTGTTTATATGATTTATCTGACGATGAGTTCGAATTGGTTTTTTCTGACATGGTAGGGTATACTCCTCGTCAGTTACTTTCTTCGTTGACCTTGGATGAAAGTGAGTTCATACATGAATTTAGTGCCGATGAGTTGGATGAGCCTTTAGGCACGGAAATGAGATCGCTGTTTTACGATAGAATAAGAACGTCTTCTTTGGCTATGGTCTTGTTGAACAAGTCGAAAGAAGCTAGGCGCTTGTTGCTGTCTTATTTACAACAAGAGGGATTCTTGAATAGCAAAAATCCGGGTATGGTGGATATTGGCTGGAAGGGTAATACCAACCGTGTGCTTAATTATATCTTGCGTCGTGAGGAAAACACGTTTTCTTATTTGTCATTTTTCTTGGGAGTGAAAGAAACCCGTCATATGATCTCAAGTATAGGAGATTATGAGGCCGGGTATTATTTTGAGGATTACATCCGGGAACCGGAATACACATACAATTTATTTGCGTTGGTATATGTGTTGGAGAATTATTTCTCAGCCTCTGATGATTCTACGCTATTAAGGTATCGTGAGGAGGATGGGATAATATATCCGGAATTTTCACCCAATACTATATCGGACTCCTTTAAGGAAAAAAATCAATATATATTATGCTTGACGGAAGGGTTCTTGGATTTTGTGATGGGGTCTGATTTATTGCGATACGATTTGTCTTCTCTTTTCGAGGATATAGGAGTGCCTACTTTACTTCGTTTTGCTTCTTGTCCATCTAAGCCAGAGTTGAGGATCTTAAAAGACCTCACTTTCAATGATATTTATGTTGGAGACAGAAAAGTAGTTATTAAGTTGTACCCATGGACTATTTGTGATTATGTTCTCAAAAAAATAGAGAATAGGAGAAATGATACATATATATTCACATGGTTCGATGCCTCGATTATTTATACTTATGGTTTTTTATCTAAACCTATATTGAAGTTAAAAAGAAATATATTGTCAGATTCATTAATTCATTTATTAATTAAAAAGTTGATAACACTATGGAAATAAAAGAGTTCATTCAAAATTTTGCGGATCAGTTCGATGACACTGACGCAAGCGTGTTTACTCCGGAAACAAAGTTCAAGGAGTTGGAAGAGTGGTCCTCGTTGACGGCCTTGTCCGTGATCGCCATGATAGATGAGGAGTATGACGTGAAGATCAAGGGTGACGATGTGCGTAATTCGCAAACGATCAATGATCTTTACGAAATCGTTAAATCCCGTCTCTGATGGCTTTTCTGGAATTCAAGAATGTACGGATCTCCGGCATCTCAGCCGGAGTTCCGAAACATGTGGAGTACAATCAGGATTATCCCTATTTTGAGGAGGGTGAGGCGGAGAAATATATCGCCTCCACCTCCGTTAGGGAGAGGCGTATCGCTGATCCCGGGGTCTGTTCCTCTGATCTTTGCCTCTCAGCGGCTGAACGCCTTATTAAGGATTTAGGTTGGGATAAATCAGAGATCGAGTGTTTGTTGTTTGTGTCTCAAACAGCGGATTATATCTTGCCGGCTACGGCTTGCATCTTGCAGGAACGTTTGGGATTACCTGAGAGTTGTTACGCCATGGATATATCCTTGGGCTGCTCGGGTTGGGTTTATGGTTTGAGCGTGATCACTTCCCTGCTGTCCTCCGGGCAGATAAAGAAGGGCTTGCTTCTTTCCGGGGAGATCTGCCATTTGCAATCCTCACCGTTGGATAAGAGCGCCTATCCCTTGTTTGGTGATGCCGGAACCGCCACGGCTTTAGAGTATCAAGAAGGATATGAGCCTGTCCGTTTTCATTTTTCTACAGATGGAAGTGGGTATGAGGCTATCATTATCCGTGATGGGGGTTATAGACATCCTTTTGATAACCAATCATTGGATGTTTATACGACTCCGGAAGGTTTACGAAGGACACGTTTGAACACGGAGATGGATGGCATGAGCGTTTTCTCGTTCGGGATAACGAAGGCTCCTCAGAGTTTCAACCTGTTGATGGAGCGCTTCTCATTGGATTGGGAGTCCTTGGATTATTTCGTGATGCACCAAGCTAATTATTTCATGAATAATAAGATCCGGAAGAAATTAAAATTACCGGAGGAGAAGGTGCCTTACTCCATGCCTCTTTTTGGCAATACAAGTAGTGCCTCCATACCTTTGACGCTGGTGACAGCCTGTTCGTTGAGAACACGGAGGAGTAAGATCGCGGTTTGTGGTTTCGGGGTTGGCCTGTCTTGGGGAACCGGTTATTTCGAGTTGGATGAGAATGTAATGATAAGTGATTTGGTCGAAATATAAATAATTATGAGTTATAATCCATATTCATTAGAAGGAAAGACAATATTGGTAACGGGAGCGTCTTCTGGTATAGGAAAAGCTACGGCCATTGAATGTTCGAAATTAGGAGCTAGAGTTATAATTACGGGACGTGATGAGGCTCGGTTACAACAGACTTTAAGTTCACTAGAAGGAGAGGGGCACGTTGTGATTGCGGCTGGTTTGGGAGAAGATGATGGGATACGATTCTTGGTAGAGCGAGTTCCAGTTTTAAACGGTATTGTACATGCGGCAGGTATCAGTGATACGGTTTTATTTCAATTCTTAAAGAAAGAGCGATTGGAGAATATATTCAACATAAACTTTTTTGCACCAGTAGTATTATCTCAATTATTATTAAAGAAAAAATTATTACGGAAAGGGGGATCTATTGTTTTTTTGTCCTCGATAGATGGCCCGATTACTGCGCATATTGGAAACTCTATGTATTCAGCAACAAAAGGAGCTCTTTCTGCGATGATGCGAAACATGTCTATAGAGTTGGCTTCTAAAGGAATTCGGGTTAATGCTGTCTTGCCGGGAATGACTGAAACACCTTTGATACATAATGATGATATTACTCAAGAACAACTGAATAAAGATATGGAGCTTTATCCTTTGAAACGTTATGCGGATCCCCGGGAGATAGCGTGGGCAATAATCTATTTATTGTCAGATGCAAGTACATTTACTATAGGGGCCAACCTTGTTGTCGATGGAGGATTTACGGTTTTATAGGCTATGGCGATACTGAAATATACAGATGTGGGGATTCATTCGGTCTCAGCTTGTGTCCCCCAAAAGGTTGTACGGAATTCCGAACTGGATAATTTGATCCCCAAGGCGGATTTGGAAAAGACCATCCATTCCATTGGTATTCGTGAGAGGAGAATAGCGGAGCGGGATGTCTGTTCCTCCGATCTTTGCAGCAAGGCCGCGGAGCGGTTGCTCTCGGAGCATGGCATTGACAGGGACTCTATCGGTGCTCTGATCTTTATCTCCCAGACTCCGGATTACCGTCAACCGTCCACTGCGCCTTCCTTGCAGGATCGTTTGGGCTTGCCAAAAACGGTGATGGCGTTTGATATCAACATGGCTTGTTCCGGATATGTGTATGGATTATCCATCGCTTATTCCTTGGCCTCGCAGGATGGGATAGGACGTGTCCTTTTGCTGGTGGGAGAGACCATGTCCAAGACCGTATCGGATCATGACAAGGTGACGACACCGTTGTTCGGCGATGCCGGTACCGCCACGTTGATAGAGAAAGGAGATGGGTATGGCCCCTCCTGTTTCGTGCTTCATTCTGATGGGGGTGGCTCGGATATGCTCCGCGTGCCGTACGGGGGATACCGGAATCCTAGTAGCACGGAGGGATTTGAGCGAAAAGTGGATGAGGAGGGGAATATCCTGAGCGGTGAGCAGTTGCACATGCGTGGAATGGATGTCTTCAATTTTGGTTTGCGGGTTGTTCCCTCGGGTATAAAGGAGATATTGAAAGTATTAGGTATGGGGATCGAAGATGTGGATATAATCCATTTCCACCAGGCCAACCGTTTCATGACGGATTTCTTCGCCAAGAAATTGAGGTTCCCGTTGGATAGGGTGCCGTATAGCTTGGGGTATTTTGGCAATACCAGTGCCGCCTCCATTCCCTTGAACATGGTCCATACCATGTATGATGGCAGTTTCCCGAGACGGCGGCATGTGCTTATGGCCGGTTTTGGGGCGGGCTTGGCCTGGGGAACGGCTTATCTTTCCTTGGAAAATCTAAGAATCTCAAAGCTGATAGAATATTAAGATGAGATATTATATATTTCGGAACAACACGCTTGAGCCTTTGTTCGGGAATCTGGATGCTCGTTACTCCGGCTATGGGGATATTTCCTCGCTGGAAGAGGGAGCGGATCGCTATATCTGGTTCTACCAAGTCCCTTTCGGGTTTGATAGGTGCCGTGTGGCGGAGGAGGTGTTATCCTATATCGATAAGTTGAGGTGGGTAATAGAAAAGATACCGGCACATAAGAGCGTGCTGGTCTTCTCCTTGGTTGATCTTTGTCCGTTTCAATGGGTCGGTTCAGAATGGGAGGTACAGGAGAGCATAGAGACCTATAACAAGTATCTACGCTCGCTCGCCTCGGAGAGGAGTAATGTCCGGTATGTGGATCTGCCGGATTTCACTCGCCGTTATTCTTCCAGCCAATTATTTGACTGGCGTTTCTATTTTATTTCCCAAATGGGCATTAACCCTAAGCTGGCTTCCGACTTTTCTTGCTGGTTTGAGGATCGTTTGAGGGAGATAAGCCTCTGCCGGAAGAAGTGTCTGGTATTGGATCTGGACAATACGCTTTGGGGGGGAGTCCTCGGGGAGGACGGTATAGATGGAATAAAGATAGGAGGTGATTATCCGGGCAAGGCGTTCCTGTATTTTCAGGAAGGCTTGTTGGAACTGGCCAAGAGAGGTGTCATACTGACGATCTGTAGCAAGAACAACGAGCGGGACGTGTTGGATTTGTGGGAGAAGAATCCTTTCGTGTTGTTACGGAAGGAACATTTCTCGGCTTGGCGTATTAATTGGCGGAACAAGGCGGATAACATAAGGGAGCTTTCGGAGGAGCTGAACATAGGTCTGGACAGTCTCGTCTTCGTGGATGATAACCCGACGGAGCGTGAGTTGGTCCGCCAAATGCTTCCGATGGTGGAGGTTCCCGAGTTTCCAAAACAGCCTTATATGCTACCCGATTTCTTGATCACCTTGTCGGATCGTTATTTCCGTGTCTATTCGGTGACGGAGGAGGATCGGCGGAAGACCGAGCAGTACAAGGCGAATGCGAGCCGTACACAAGAGCGAAAGAAATTTGTGGATTTCGATCAGTATCTACAGAGTCTGGAGATCGAGATGAGGATCGAACCGATAAGCTCGTTCAATGTATCCCGTATCGCCCAGATGACCCATAAGACGAACCAGTTCAATCTGACGACCCGAAGGTATTCGGAGTCGGATCTCATGGGATTTTCCTCCGAGGGCTGGTTGATCTATTGTCTTTTCGTCAAGGATCGTTTCGGGGATAATGGGATAACCGGAGCGGTATTGTTGAGACCTGTCGATGGGGGGTATGAGATCGATAGTTTCTTGCTCAGTTGCCGGATTCTGGGGAAAGGGATAGAGGAGGCTTTCTTATCCGGTATTCTTAATATACTGAGGAATAGAGGTGTTAAGCTCGTAAAAGCGTCTTATATTCCGACAGCTAAGAATATGCAAGTTTCAGGCTTCTATGAGCGAACCGATTTTGTCTTGGATAGCCAGGATAAGGACGGAAGCAAGTTCTACCATTTGAACATGGGTGCGGAGATAAAAATCCCATCCTATTATAAAATAACATATTGATATTATGGAAGAAAAGATATTGTTCGTATTAAAGAACGTGCTAGGATTGGAGAGTGCGACAAAAGCGTTATCCCAACAGAACTGTGATAAATGGGATTCCTTGCGCCATTTGAATTTGATCGTGGAGTTGGAATCCGAGTTTGGTGTCGAGTTCGATCCGGAGGAGATCTCCGGGATGAAGTGTTTCGAGGATATAGAAAGGGTATTAACGCAAAAACTGTGATATGGATTCGGTCGTGAAAAAAACCGGAGAGTTATCCGATGCGGAGATAGAGTCCATAAATACACTCTTTTTCGAGGTATTTGGCTTGCAAAGAGATATCCTTACGGTTCGTGAGGAGTGTTTTAATGCTCCATTGGGATATTCCGTACATAGTTTGATGTATGACAAGGGCCTCTTAGTCGCTTATTATGTATATATGCCTTTTTATTATAAGAAGAAGGGTGAGAAATTCATTGCGGCTCTAGGTTTTGATTCAATGGTAAAGAAGGAATACCGGGATTTCTTTACTTTTTATGAGACGGAAAGGGCTTGTTGGCCTTGTCTCCGAGGCATAGGGTGCAAATTGTTGTTTGGTTTCCCGAATGACGAGTCTTATCCGGTGATGATAAAAGGGTTTAAGGTAAAAGATATAGGCCGTTTGACCACTTATATCCTTCCGATCAAGATTGGTCCGATCATTCCGAGGATGAGATGGCTTGATCCTTTCTTTAGACTTTTTTCTTGGTCTTTGATCAAGATGTCCCATTTATCCAAAGGGAAAAAGATTCGTTCCTTTGTTTTTGAGAAGGATCGTGAGTCTTTCGATAAAGTCCGTTATAGATGGAATAAGGGGCAATATGAAATACGGGATATAAAAGGCTGTAAGTATGTTTATCGAATAGAGGATCATAAAGATCGCCATCAAAATTTTAATCCAGTTAAGACCGCTTTTCTTTTAGATGTATATCCTATGAACCGCTCAAATTTTGAGTTTGCGGTACGATCCATATACCAAGAGCGATCAAAGGATATTGATTTGATCATGTATGTGGGGGATTTAGATTTTGTTCCGGTTTCATTGATTAAGATACCTCATAGATTTGAACCTAAACATTTTCATTTTACTTGTAATTTGATTGACAAATCATATTTTGATGATACTCTATATGATATAAAGAATTGGGACGTGAATTTGTCAAGTTATGATTTAGTTTGATAAAGGATGAATATCTTGACTTTCGACATCGAAGACTGGTATAATTGTGATTTTATATCAGAGGATTTTGACTGGGATAGACACGAGGTTCGCATATATCAAGGGGTGGATCGCATTTTGGAGGAGTTGGATAAACGAAACTTGAAAGGGACGTTTTTCTGTTTAGGTTGGATAGCCGAAAGGCATCCTGGTGTGATTCGTTCTATCCAAAAGCAAGGGCATCATATTGGTTGTCATTCGTATCAGCATGAGTTATCTTTTCGCTTCAATGAAAAAGACTTCAAAAAGGATACTGCTAGGGCTAAATCGTTGATAGAAGATCTAATAGGGGAAGAAGTGAACGCCTTTCGTGCTCCGGGGTTCTCGATTACTAAAAATAATACGTGGGCACTTCGTTGTTTGGGAGAGTTGGGGTTCGAGTATGATTGTTCTATGTTCCCTGCCCCCCATGATTATGGTGGAATGCCTAGTTATGGAATGGGTGTTCCGAAACGGATAGACTTGGGTTTCGGTGGGTTTATCAAGGAGTTCCCTATTAATATACAAGCAATATGTGGAAAATATATCGTTTTCTCGGGAGGAGGATTTTTCCGTTTATTTCCTTATTGGCTGATTGATTATTGGGCTAAGGATTGTACCTATATGATGACTTATTTCCATCCTCGTGATTTTGACACGGGGCAACCGATTATCCGATCCTTGCCTGTTATGAGACGATTTAAAAGTTATGTGGGTATTAAGGGTGCTTTTGGTAAATTCCAACGCTTGTTGAGCCATTATGACTTTATGAGTGTAAAACAGGCTGACTCTATCATAGAATGGGATAAGACTCCGTTGGTCAAGTTGGAAGACTTGAAATGACATGCCGTAAATAAATTCACGATGAATATATTAATAACAGGGATCCACGGTTTTGTGGGTTCCAATCTGGTTGTTGCCTTGAAGGAGCGTCATGGCCTCTATGGTTTGGATATTGTTACCCCGGAAAAGGACGGTGTGATAAAGACTTTTTCTTGGGATGACTTAGATAAGGAGATGCCGGAATTTGACGCGGTGATCCATTTGGCGGGGAAAGCGCATGATACTAAAAATAGGAATGCCGCAGATACTTATTTTAAGATTAATACGGGATTGACCCAACGAATTTTTGATTGGTTTTTGGCTCGGCCTTCTATCAAGAAATTTATCTTTTTTTCTACGGTAAAAAGTGCGGCTGATTCTGTACAAGGAGATATACTAACCGAAGAATGTGTACCTGTTCCCATAGGACCGTACGGTGAAAGTAAAATCAAGGCTGAGAGCTATATCATCGAGAGGTTTGCGCCTGAAGCGTTAGGCAATTTGTATCATGCGTTTGGAGATAGTTCTATCTATCCCGGCAAACAGGTATATATCATGCGTCCTTGTATGATTCATGGCCCGGGAAATAAGGGGAATTTGAATCTGTTATATAATGTAGTGAGTAAAGGGATTCCTTGGCCGCTTGGGGCATTTGAGAATCGTCGTTCATTCACTAGCGTACAGAACCTCTGTACAGTGATAGAAGGTTTCTTGACTCAAAAGGTAGAGAGCGGCATCTATCATATGGCTGATGACGATCCGTTGTCTACTAATGAATTAATCGAGGTGATTTGTGAGGCGTTGGGTAAGAAGACGAGAATTTTGTATATCCCTAAAGGGGTAATGAACGTGATGGCAGAGATGGGTGGATGGCTACATCTTCCACTCAATCCGTTTCGTATGCAGAAGCTGACAGAGAATTATGTGGTAAGTAATGCTAAAATAAAAAAGGCTTTGGGGTTACAAAAGATGCCGGTATCCGCAAAAGAGGGATTGGCTTGTACTATTCTTAGCTTTAAGAAGTGATAAGATATGAACGGCTTGCTTTATGTACTGATTTTCGCTTTGCTATTTTTTGCGGAGCTTTTTTATTTCCATATAGCGGATAAGTTTAATATCATTGATAAACCCAACGAGCGCAGTTCCCATGCCTCTATTGTCTTGAGAGGTGGTGGCATTATCTTTTTACTGGGTTTATGGACATGGGCTTTCTTTTTTGGATTTTCTACGCCGTGGTTTCTTATGGCCGTTACCTTAATTGGGGGCGTAAGTTTTATAGATGATGTACGTAGCTTGCCTGATTCTGTGCGTTTGGTGGCCCAATTCATTGCCATGGTGATGATGTTTTATCAATTGGATATATTGCGCCTGAATATGTGGTGGGTGCTGTTGTTGGCGCTTATCGTTTGTGTGGGAGCCTCGAATATCATTAATTTCATGGATGGTATAAATGGCATTACGGCTGGTTATTCTCTATCAGTATTGCTTCCATTGATGTTGGTAAACGAGAAGTCCGGTTTTGTTGATCCGTCTTTGATCTACGTTTCGGCACTTAGTGTTTTGGTGTTCTGTCTTTTTAACTTTCGTCCCAAGGGAAAGGCTAAGTGCTTCGCCGGAGATGTAGGTTCTATAAGTATAGCCTATATTTTGCTGTTTATGATAGGCAGTCTGATTATTAAGACAACGGACGTGACTTACTTGCTCTTTTTATTGGTTTATGGTGTGGATGGTTGTTTGACGATAATACATCGCGTTCTACTGCATGAGAATCTAGGTCAAGCGCATCGTAAACACGCTTATCAGTTGATGGCGAATGAACTTAAGATTGGTCACGTTAAAGTGTCGTTGGTATATATGTGTTTACAATTGGCGGTTTCTTTGGCATTTATCTATGTGATACCTGATACCGTAACGGCACATTGGTTGTATTTGTTGGCGGTAGTAGTGGTGGTGGCGTTGTTGTATGTGGTATTTATGAAAAAATACTATTGTTTGCATGAAGAATATTTAGCTTCGATTATAAAAGAGAATTAAGTTATGGTTTTTATGTGGATTTTACTTGCTTACATGAGTGATACCCCCCTGATCCTTATGTGCTAAGGATATGGCCTATATCGTTAATTGTTTAAAGAAAAATATATTGAGATTATTATGAGTCTTTTTTCTCGACTATCTACCTGGTACTTTTCCAAGAAATCCTTACCCTATTGGGGTATTATCTTGCTGGATTGCTGCTTGATCCTATTTTCCGGCTTATTGGTGTATACCTTGAATAACGGGGTATTATCAACCTTGGATATCTTAGGGCATCTATTGGTCACGCTGTTGGTATGCTTGATTCCTTATCTGGTAGGCTTTCGCCTGTTCCATACCTATTCGGGGATTATACGTTATTCCTCTTTCGTGGACTTGCAAAAGGTGGGGTTCGCCGTCTTGTTTGGCTTGATTTGTGTGGTCGTGTTTCAGGCACTGACCGATTTCTCTCCTTATTTGATGTATATCCGTAAACGGGATCTGATCCTCTCCGCGTTGTTGGCTATGAGCTTGATGTGGATGATGCGTGTGTTCGTTAAATTCTTTTATGTGAGTACTTTCCGGGTGGCTAAGGCGGAGCGTGCGTTTATCTATGGCGTGAAGCAAGGTGGGGTGAGTTTGGCGAAGAGTATCCAGAATCAGGATCCGGCCCGGTTTGTGCTGGCGGGGTTTATCTCGGACATAGCGGAGATAGAGTATCGATATTTAATGGGAGTCAAGGTTTACCCGAATGATGAGGAATTGGTTTCTGTGATGAGGAAAAAACGGTCTAATGTCTTGCTGGTGTCTCCATTGAAAGTTGAGGCGATCCGGAATAATCAGGAGATGGTGGACAGGCTGATCAAGGCGAATATAAAGATCTATATGACTCCTGCCGCCCAAGAGTGGGACGGGAGGAGCGACTTGAGCCATACCCAGCTGAGGGAGGTGAATATAGAGGATTTACTGCCCCGTGATAAGATCGAGATAGACTTGGAGGCGGTGAGGAAGCAGCTTACCGGTAAGCGGATTCTGATAACAGGAGCCGCCGGAAGTATCGGTAGTGAGATCGTGCGGCAGGTAGCCCAGTTCGCCCCGGAACGTATGGTCTTGATAGATCAGGCGGAGACTCCCTTACACGATGTCCGCTTGATGATGGCTCGTGGGTGGCCGGATATAGAATCCTATACGGTTGTGAGCGATATTTGTGTACGTGAACGCATGGAGGAATTGTTCGAGGAGCATCGTCCGGATTACGTGTTTCATGCCGCGGCTTACAAGCATGTACCTATGATGGAGGATAATCCGGAGGAGAGTGTCCGCAACAACGTGGACGGTACCCGGGTGATCGCAGACTTGGCGGTGAAATACGGCACGAGGAAGTTTGTGATGGTATCGACCGACAAGGCGGTGAATCCCACGAACGTGATGGGCTGCTCGAAACGTATTTGCGAGATCTACGTGCAGAGCTTGGATCAGGCTATCAAGGATGGGAAGGTGAGGGGGCGTACGCAATTCGTGACGACTCGTTTCGGCAATGTGCTGGGATCGAACGGTTCCGTGATCCCGTTATTCAAGGAGCAGATCAAGCGGGGCGGTCCTGTTACGGTGACGCACAAGGATATCATTCGTTTCTTCATGCTGATACCGGAGGCTTGTAAGCTAGTCCTAGAGGCCGGTACGATGGGTAATGGGGGCGAGATCTTCGTGTTCGATATGGGTAAACCTGTACGAATCGTGGATCTGGCGGAGCGTATGATCCGTCTGAGCGGGGTGAAGGGAATCGAGATCCGGTTCACGGGATTGCGAGACGGGGAGAAGTTGTATGAGGAGGTACTCAATGAGGAGGAGACCTCCAAGCCTACTTTTCATCCGAAGATCAAGATCGCCCAAGTCCGTGCGTATGATTATGCTGACGCCAATCTGCGGATTGATGCCTTGGTACGTGCTTGTGCCGTGGAGGGGGATATGCAGATCGTGAAGCGGATGAAGGAGATCGTTCCTGAGTTCAAGAGCCAGCATTCTAAATATGAGGTGTTGGATGAATAGAGCGAAATAAAAAGTAAATTATGGATTTATCCGTGAGGGCCTATGCTATTAATGTTGATTTAAATATAGCGTCAAAAAAGAAGAGCCTCCCCAGAGGCATTTGCAAGAAAAGAGAAGGAACCATGTGGGTTTTGTGATGAAAAGATAGGATGATAGAGATTTTGTAGAATCGATATAAGGTCAAGGTTTTGTACCGGTCTTCTTTTCCCGTAAAGGGATTTAGAAGGCCGGTTCTGTTTTTATATATGTGTTTGAAAATCCGTATGTAAGTACGGTGTCCGGCCATATGCGGCGCAGGGATAAACATTCCCCCTGCGTTCGCATGATGAAAAAGATCTATGAGCGTTTGAGAGAGAGATTGGGGCATAAGCCCACGGTGAAGAATTTTGACGCGTTCTTGGTAACGTTGGGGCCGGATGAGCGGGAGTCTTGGAAAATGGATGTGTGTAGTTTGGGATATGGAGATTATTATAGGAAGATGCCCGGGGCGTACCGTAAATTTATCCGGAAGTATATGGAGCATGACCGGGAGTGCGAACGGTGTTATATACGTAAGTATACGGTGCGTGGTGATTTGCTGTATTCCCCATTTCGTCCGGAACTCTTGTTGGAGCTAGTGAAGCTTGTGGAGTTTACGGATCGTGAGACTCCCCCTTCCTCCTTGGAAATAGCCTCTTGCTTGTTGATGGGGTTTGATTATCCGGGCTCGGTGCGTGGCTTGGCTTCTCATTTGCGAGAGGCGGGGCATTCTGCGGAAGCAGTCTTGGTGCTCGCCGGAAAGAGGGAGGTGACGGATGAGTTTTAAAAGAGATATGGATTTGAATGTTAGTTAAGAATAGCAGGTTTTTGTTGTCTTTGAAAAGGGGTATTTTTGGTTTTTTTTATTTTTAATTAGTTGAATATTACTTGTTTGATGGATAAAACTACGAACGTTCGTCTCTTCTGGGCCATCTTACCTTTGTGTCGTGCTCCATAAGGGGTATATAACCATAAAAATTAAAAGATATGGCACAAGGTTTTAAGTTGGTGTTGCGTCCGTCGAAGCCGGGCGAGAAGGATTCAGAGAAAAAGTTTTATGCGGTGTCGAAAACGAATGGTATCTCTAGTATGAAAACGCTATGTAAGTTGATCTCGGCACGTAGTACGGTGTCGTCGGCAGATGTGAAGGCGGTATTGGATAACCTTAATTTCGTATTAGATATGGAACTTCAGGAGGGTCGTATCGTAAAGTTCGGCGATTTCGGGAGTTTTCGGATCTCGGTGAGTAGTGATGGTGTAACAGATAAAAAGGATTTCAATTCGAGTATGCTGCGCCCGCCGCGTATCATTTTCACTCCGGGAGGTGAGTTGAAGGATACGAAGAAGACACTGGAGTACTCACGGATCTCCCAAGATGGTGCCACTGCGGAGGCTGGTGGCTCTGATAGTGATAGCCCGAGTGAGATTTAACGTGCAACTGGTAATGGCCGTGCTGCTTTGCGTGGCCGGCCTTGCCTTAGTATTCTGTGGTTTTTGGGTGGCTCCTTCCGGTGAGATAGATAACAGCGTGCTGGTCGCATTTGGGGAGATCTGTACGTTTGCCGGTGCGTTGTTTGGGGTGGACTACTCTTATAAATTGAAAATTAAGGATTGAAAATTGAAAATTTGAGTTAAGATGGAAAAGGATGAGAAGAGATTGACAGAGCATTTTCGTATGGACGAGTTTATTTATAGTGCGATGGCGGTGGAACTTGGACTTAATAATGCGTTGCCTTCGGAGGTAATACCGGCGATACGGAATCTAACGGTGCGGTTGTTGGAACCTTTGCGTATATATCATCGACAGCCTATGTATATCATGAGTGGCTATCGAAGCGAAGAGTTAAACCGATTAGTGGGAGGTGCCCCTAGCTCGCAACATATGAAGGGGGAGGCGGTAGACATTTACACGGTGGATCGCAACCGACTATTGGAGGACTTGGTGGCAAGCTGTCTGAATTTTGATCAGGCGATCCTTTATCGTACGAAGGGATTCATACATCTTTCATTAAAAAAACATGGGGTGAACAGAAAACAGATTTTATTTAAATAGGAGGGGGTATGAGTGGATTTAGGAAAAAAGGATACTATATATTGTGTTTTATCGTACGTACATTATATAACTTGTTAAGTCTTGAAAAAAAGCCTAAAAAATAATGCCCGATAAATTTGGACCGTATGTTTTATAGCATTACTTTTGCACCCGCATTCGAGAGAGAACGGCGCTTCAGAAATGATGGAAACGTGGAGGTATCCTTGGGTAGGGGATGAGG